>JBARUP010000636.1:0-4994 GCA_049645805.1 Nodosilinea sp. | reverse complement strand
TTTCAGCCCCCCGCCCAGCCTCTGCTGTTCCGCACCCGGGCGGGGATTGCTGTTAACTAAATGAGAATTTAGCTTTCCCTGGAGACCCCATAGTCGCTAAACTATCAGTGGAAAAAGGTCATCCCCGTCATTTTTAACTATGTCTGTTGTTAGCCAAGTTATTTTGAATGCCGACGACGAGCTGCGCTATCCGACTACCGGCGAGCTCAAGGCGATCGAAGACTTTCTAAAAACCGGCGAGCAGCGCACCCGCATTGCCGCCGCTCTGTCTGAGAACGAGAAAAAGATCGTTGACCAGGCCAGCAAAGAGCTGTGGCGGCGACGGCCTGACTTCATTGCCCCCGGTGGCAACGCCTATGGCCAAAAGCAGCGAGCTCTCTGCATTCGCGACTACGGCTGGTATCTTCGTCTGGTCACCTACGGTGTACTGGCAGGCGATCAGACCCCTATTGAAGCCATTGGTATAGTGGGTGTCCGAGAAATGTACAACGCCCTAGACGTGCCTGTACCCGGCATGGCTGAGGCTATTCGCTGTTTGAAAGCAGCCTCCCTCAACCTGCTTGCTGACGAAGACGCTGCCGCAGCTATGCCCTACTTCGACTACATCATCCAGGCGATGTCATAGCCCTAAGCTGCTACTGAGCGATCCTCAAAAACCCGGCTTCTCAAAGAAGCCGGGTTTTTGCTTGGCGATGAACCTTCACATTCGTTAGGTACTGCTTGCCAGCATCAATCCTTTTGAGAAGGTCAGCAGGCCCACTACACTAGAGGCAAGCTCACCAGTACTCATCATGGTTGCCAACTCCCAGCCCTGGACAACACGCGATCTTGCCGCTATGCCGGATGACGGCGGCTGGAAGCGCTACGAAATCATTGACGGAGAACTCTACGTGACCCGTGCACCCCACATTCGCCACCAGGGAACCGGTGGCAACATTCATTTCGCCCTAGAAGCTTGGTCACGAGAAACAGAGCTAGGCGAAGCGTTTCAGGCCCCCGGAGTTGTTTTCTCCTCCACTGATGCGGTTATTCCTGATGTGGTGTGGGTGAGTAACGAACGACTGGCCAGCAGCTTAGACGCAGCCGGGCACCTAATCGTCGCTCCAGAACTTATCATCGAAGTGCTCTCCCCCGGCGACCTCAACGAGCAGCGCGATAAAGAGGTCAAGCCCAAGCTTTACTCCCGCTACGGGGTGCAGGAGTATTGGATCGCCAACTGGCAGCTCAAAAACCTGGAGATTTATCGCCGCACTGACGCTCGACTTCAGCTCATCGGCACGCTCTTGGTTGGCGATACCCTGACCTCACCGCTACTGCCAGAATTCAGCACCCCGATGGCCGAGATTTTTCGATAGCACCAAGCTGAGTAATTCATCTTTGGCAAACCATTTGCTTGGTTTTTTACCTACGGCTCGAATCATGGTTTCGCGATCGGCCTCTCGCCACTGACCTGCCTTGAGCAGGTCGCGCAGTTTGCTGTAGTCGATTCCCTTCTCAGAGCTTAAGTAATCTTCTGGTGCAGGTGGTGGGGCAACGGGTGGGGTGGTGGGCGATGCCCACCCTACCGTGGCTTAAACAGACCAAAGATCTGGTTTCTTTGAGAAACCAGATCTTTGGGGTTGACAGTTTTTTTCTATCTACAGCGCTGCCAGCACGTCGCGGGCGGCGGCGATCGTGGCGTCCACATCGGCATCGGTATGCGCCAGGGAGGTGAACCCAGCCTCGTACTGCGACGGAGCTAGGTACACGCCGTGCTCCAGCATGCCCCGGTGGAAGCGGCTAAACTTTTCCAGGTCAGAGTGCTTAGCATCTTCAAATTTGGTGACTGGACCGGGGTGAAAGAACATGCCAAACATGGCGCTGATATGGCCGCCACAGACCTCGTGCCCTGTATCACGCGCTGCCTGTAGCAAGCCATCGGTGAGCTTGGCCGTCAGCCGCTCTAGCTCCTCATAGGTGCCGGGCCGCTGGAGCAGCTCCAGGGTTTTAATGCCCGCCGTCATCGCCAGGGGGTTTCCCGACAGGGTGCCTGCTTGATATACCGGGCCAGCGGGGGCAACCATTTCCATAATGTCGCGGCGACCCCCGTAGGCTCCTACGGGTAGCCCACCGCCGATCACCTTGCCTAGGGTGGTGAGGTCGGGAGTAACGTTGAACTTAGCCTGGGCACCGCCGTAGGCGATGCGGAAGCCAGTCATCACCTCATCAAACACCAGCAAAGCGTCGTTTTCGCGGGTGATTTCTCGTAGACCCTCTAGAAAGCCACCGTCGGGGACAATAAAGCCCGAGTTGCCCACCACCGGTTCTAGAATCACCCCAGCGATTTCCCCAGGATTTTGAGCAAAGAGGGCTTTCACGGCCTCCAGGTTATTGTAGGGAGCGGTGAGGGTATCGCTGGTGGCTGCCTTGGGTACCCCTGGCGAGTCGGGCAGACCTAGGGTAGCAACCCCAGAACCAGCCTGCACCAGGAACATATCGGCGTGGCCGTGGTAGCAGCCGGAGAACTTAATAATTTTGTTGCGTTCAGTATAGGCTCGCATTAGCCTTAGCACCGCCATGCAGGCCTCGGTACCAGAGTTGACGAAGCGCACCATCTCAATGCTGGGTACGGCCTGAATAACCATTTCGGCCAGCACGTTTTCTAGGTAGCAGGGGGCTCCAAAGCTGGTGCCTTTTTCGAGCGCTGCCGACAGAGCCGACAGCACCTCAGGGTGAGCATGGCCACAGATGGCTGGGCCCCAGGTACCCACGTAGTCGATGTACTGGTTACCGTCTACATCCCAAATGTGGGCACCTTTGACCCGGTCAAACACAATGGGCTGCCCGCCCACCGATTTGAATGCCCGTACTGGAGAGCTAACGCCACCAGGCATTAGGTTCTGGGCAGCGGTAAAAATTTCCTGTGACTTTACTGTTTTCAGCGGGGCTGTACTGACCAAGGCACGTTCCTCTCAGAATCCAAAGTCGTTCAGGGGCCTAAGCCAAGACTGCCTGAACGTTAGCTCTGATCATTATCCTATTGATCGGATAAGGCGTGGCGGTGGTGTTAAGGAATGTAGCGCTACCGGCGGAGATGGTGCAGGCGGCCATTCTTAATTTGCACCACAGGGTGGTTAGAAATTCGCACTAGATGCTCGTCGTGGGTAGTCACGATAACGGTAATACCAATCGAGTTGAGCTTCTTGAGAATTTTGATCACCTGAAGCGAATTGTCGGCATCTAGGTTGCCGGTGGGCTCATCGGCCAGCAGCAGGGGTGGCGTATTGACTACCGCACGGGCAATGCTGACTCGCTGCTGTTCACCTCCAGACAGCTCGTCGGGGAAGCACTGGGCCTTGCCCTGTAGCCCTACCATCTTGAGGGTAGGCCAGAGGCGACGGTGAATTTCTTTGCGGGTGAACCCCTGAGCCCACAGCACAAAGGCAACGTTCTCAGCCACCGTGCGCTTAGGAATCAGCTTGTAGTCTTGAAAAACAACGCCAATGCGGCGACGCATCATGGCTAGCCGATTACCCCGCAGGCTAGAGATGGGCTCATTACCGACGAGAATGCTCCCACCCGTAGGGCGTTCGTAGCCGTAGAGCAGTTTAAGCAGGGTCGATTTACCAGAGCCTGAAGGGCCAGTCACAAAGAGAAAATCGCCGGGGCTGACGGCTAGATCAACGCCCGCTAGTGCCCTGCTGCCGTTGCTGTAGGTCTTCTCAACGTCAGTCAGTGAGACAATGGGCTGAACGTTTGGATCGCTGGGTGGATCGCTGTTGAGCACAGGCGGGGGAGACGGATCAGCAGCAGAACGAGCGGACACCACAAGCTTGAAGCGGTCTTGCAGTTTATCTCTAATGTCCTGGGGCAGGGTGGACCTGGCGTTGTCGAGGGGGCGATGGAGCACAGAAGTCATGGAACGTCCTAACTTAGGTGGTTGGGCTAGCCCAGATGAGCTAACTGAAACGTATGAACTGCACCGACAGCAACAGGGAGAGGGCTGACATGGCTTCTGGGTGGCTATTGTACCGGAAAGACCCTGTCCAGCAAAAGGCCTGTTTGTTTTTTCAATAATCGTTATGTTCCGTTACCAAGGCCACAGTACCTTATGTATGGCCTAAGTGTATAAACTGAGAGGCTATGGCTCTAAAAGCGTACCGCAGCGTTTACAAAACCGAGCATCGTCGTCGTGGAGAGTGAAGTCACATCTTGGGCAGGGCAGGTGCTGGGGCTGGCCCACTTTGCCTAACTGCCGAATCAGGCTGCTGATTTGAGTGGGAATCAGGGCAATGCCGGTGAGAATCATCATTACTGTAAGCCCCCGTCCAGCTTCAGAGATAGGGGTAACGTCACCATAGCCGACGGTGGTCATCGTGACGACAGCAAAATAGAGCGCGTCTAAGAAAGTGCCAAAGTCTTGAGGGTTTCTGGGATGCTCGACCTGAAAAATGAGGCCGGAGTAGATAAAGATGATTGTCCCTAGAGTTAAGAGAATGCGAATCAGAATTAGGCTGTCGGCGCTGGTGACCTGACCAAACCAGAGCCGATTTCTGAAAACATGCACCAGCCGCAAAATTCGCAGCGATCTAAAAAATCGCAAAAAGCGAATGTCGAAGACTCCGATCCAGGAGGGTAGGATGGCGACTAGATCGATTAGGCCGTAGAGGCTGAAGGCGTAGCGCCAGGGGCGTTGGGCAGTCCAGAGCCGGAGGCCGTACTCGAGGGTAAAGGCCAGAACAATTAGCCAGTCGAGGACGTTTAGCCAGGCGTCGAGGACGGGCGAGATGGGGTAGGTCTTGGCCACAAAGATGGTGGCGGACAGAAAAATCAGCAGCACGATCGCGCTGTTGATTACTCGACCCACCAGGGTATCGGTAGTATTCAGCTCGCTGCGCAGGCGATCGCGCAGTGATCGACCTTGACCGTCATCCCAGGCGTTCTGCTTTAGTTTTATAGGCTCTTCCACTGCGCTAATGCCCACCCCCAGGATGGTTCTGTGCTCTAGCCTAGGC
>JBARUP010000635.1:0-10776 GCA_049645805.1 Nodosilinea sp. | reverse complement strand
AATCAGCTCAGACGTATGAGGCAGGCCTCAAAGGTTGAAAATCGAGCTAAATCGCGTTAGCCAGCGGCTCCCAGCTGAAGTAGCGATTGCCTCCCAACTCAACCACTACTTTAGCCCGGGGCTCGATAGTCGGCAGGCTGACCAGGTAAGCAAGTTCCTGATGCGACAGGATATGCCCCTCTATTAGCCACAGCACTATGCCTTTAGCCTCAGGCGACATGATTTCCAAACGATAGGTCAGCGTCGGAGGAATAAAGTATGTATAGCCCACCGCCGCTCCGCTGCCCGTACTCTTCTTGCCTAGGTGAGCAGGCCGCACCCCGTGGACATCGGTGAGGTAGGCAGAGATGTCGCCTAGCCCTCGAGCGGTGAGCTTGAGAATTTCATAGCCTACGGTTTTCAGGCGACGCTCGTAGCGACCCTCAAACCCACCTTCTAAGGGCATGCGAACGGCGATCGCGCCGTTGCTTTCCAGATCCTTGATGAAGGGTTTCCCCGTTGTCAGCAGCGCCATAGTTGCCCTCGGCCAGTTCTATAGTCAATCGATACAGCTGATATTGTACTGTGTTCAAGGCGAGAGTAATGTCCAGCTCAGAGGCTGTTCTCTAGATCAATGTCTTCTGGTTTTCCCGTTTCCCAGAGGGTTTTTATTCTTAAAAACTCAAATTGTGGAAAAGGGATAGACATATTCCGGCCAGGGGTGTAACATTGTAAATCGCCGACGAAAAGGATACTGAGTGGTTCAGTGAACCGCCCAAGTCCTGGCATTTAGCCGTTCTGAAGTCGCACTACCGCTGATATTTGCGGTTTTGGCTGAACATCCTCTCTGGACACCAGAGTGAGTAGCAGAGCGAGCTAGTTCTCTTTTGAATCGTGGCCGACCGTGGGTTGGCAGCGCTCGCTCCGGTGGGTTTCTCCTGCACGGGGTGTTCAAAAGCTGGTGTCGTTGTAGATGCGCAAAGCTCTCGAATAAGGGAGTCCTGCGCGTTTCGTAGTGTGTTAATAGGGAGACAGGGCTGTGGCAGTCGGTATTCTCGGCAAAAAGCTGGGTATGACCCAGGTATTCGATGAGGCAGGTAATGCCATCCCCGTGACGGTGGTGCAGGCAGGTCCTTGCGTTGTCACTCAAGTTAAGACTTTAGACACCGACGGCTATGCAGCCATCCAGCTCGGTTTTGATGAGGTCGCTGAGAAGGCATTAAATAAGCCCAAGTTAGGTCATCTAGCTCGCTCCAACAGCACGGCCCTGCGCCACCTGAAGGAGTATCGCGTCGAGGCCGCTGACGGCTTCGAGCTAGGGCAGGCTGTTACGGCTGAGACCTTCAATGTAGGGCAGATGGTCGATGTCACTGGCAAGAGCATGGGACGCGGCTTCGCTGGCTATCAAAAGCGCCACAACTTCCGTCGTGGACCCATGTCTCACGGTTCTAAAAACCACCGACAGCCTGGCTCTACTGGCGCGGGCACTACCCCTGGCCGAATTTACCCAGGTAAGCGGATGGCAGGCCAGATGGGCAACGCCAGGGTCACTATTCGTAAGCTACAGGTCGTGCGAGTAGACAGCGATCGCAATCTACTACTGATCAAAGGTGCCGTTCCTGGCAAGCCCGGCGGCTTGCTGAGCATCGCCCCGGCCCAGTGGGTCGACGCTTAAGGAATTTAGGCATAGCTCTCCAGAGCACGGCAAGCGGTTCGCGCCTTTGGGCATGCAAAGCTTTTTAGGGATAGGTTCAGACAATGGTTGAGTGCGTCATAAAAAATTGGGAGGGCGAAGAGGCAGGTACAGCATCCCTAGATCTTCAGGTTGCTAAAGAAGAGTCTGCCTCTCACATCGTCCATCGCGCCCTAGTCCGACAGAGAAACAACGCCCGTCAGGGGACAGCTTCCACTAAGACTCGGGCTGAGGTTAGAGGTGGTGGACGCAAGCCCTGGCGACAAAAAGGCACAGGCCGGGCCAGGGCAGGATCCAATCGTTCCCCTCTCTGGCGCGGCGGCGGCGTTATTTTTGGTCCCAAGCCCCGCGACTACAGCGTCAAAATGAATCGCAAAGAGCGACGGCTAGCTCTCCGCACCGCTCTCCAAAGCCGAGTGGATGACTTAGTAGTAGTTGAAGGGTTCGAAGATAAATTCTCCCGACCCAAAACTAGTGACCTCCTCAGTGCCGTTGCCCGTTGGGGAATTGACCCCGGTGCCAAGGTTCTGCTGGTGATCGCTGAGCGGCAAGAGCTAGTCTATCTGTCAGCTCGCAATATTGAGAACGTCAAGCTGATTACTGCGGCTAACCTCAATGTCTACGATCTGCTAGCCGCCGATCATTTAGTCGTTACGTCCCCGGCCCTTGAGGCTATCCAGGAGGTTTACAGTGATTAACGCCACAAATACCCCGTCTTTGGCTGATCTTATTCGTCGGCCTCTGGTGACTGAAAAGGCCACCCTCCTGCTAGAGAACAACCAGTACGTGTTCGAGGTTTCCCCTCGCGCCAATAAGCTGCAAATCAAGGCCGCAATTGAAGAGTTATTCGACGTCAAGGTAGTTGCAGTCAACACCTACAACCCCCCCAAGAAAAAACGTCGAATGGGGCGTTTTGTGGGCAATCGTCCCCACTACAAACGCTCTGTGGTCACCCTAGCCGCTGGAGACTCCATTCCCCTATTCCCAGACCTGTAGCAAGATCCAGGTTTAGATTTCTCAGCCGTTTTTGCCGTGTAGCCAGCAAGTATTTCCATGGCCATCCGTTCTTATAGACCTTATACCCCAGGCACGCGTGAGCGCACTGTCTCTGAGTTTTCTGAGATTACCCGCAGCGAGCCTGAGAAGTCGCTGACTCACTCTAAGCATCGCCATAAGGGACGAAACAACCGGGGCGTAATTACCTGTCGTCACCGTGGCGGTGGGCACAAACGCCTCTATCGGGTTGTTGATTTTCGCCGCGAGAAGCTTGGTGTACCGGCTAAAGTAGCTTCTATTGAATACGACCCAAACCGAAACGCGCGTATTTCGTTACTCCACTATGAGGATGGTGAAAAGCGGTACATCCTTTCTCCTGCTGGGCTAAGCGTTGGCAGCACGGTAGTCGCTGGTCCCGATTCTCCTCTGGAAGTTGGCAATGCTCTACCGCTGTACAAAATCCCCCTGGGCACAACGGTACATAACGTCGAAATGCAGGCTGGAAAGGGTGGACAAATGGTTCGCTCAGCAGGGGCAGGCGCTCAGGTTGTAGCTAAAGAAGGCGATTACGTCACGCTCAAACTACCCTCTACTGAGGTGCGGCTGATCCGCCGTGAGTGCTACGCCACCATTGGTCAGGTAGGCAATGCCGATGTGCGTAACGTCAGCTTAGGTAAAGCAGGCCGCAAACGCTGGAAAGGTCGCCGTCCCGAAGTCCGCGGCAGCGTGATGAATCCGGTAGACCACCCCCACGGAGGTGGTGAAGGTCGGGCTCCGATTGGTCGTTCTGGCCCTGTGACCCCCTGGGGTAAACCAGCCTTAGGCTACAAAACCCGCAAGAAGAACAAAGACAGCGATAAGTACGTAGTGCGTCGTCGTCGTCGAGTATCTAAGCGGGGTCGCGGTGGCCGTAACGCTTAAACACCGTGTCTGCCTAGCTGGTTTGTGGCCGCAGCTGTTTCTTAATTTTTATTGGGTCTGAAGCATCATGTCTCGCTCGTTGAAAAAAGGTCCTTTTGTGGCCGATCATTTGCTCTCCAAGATTGAAGTTCTCAATACCAAGGGCGACAAGCAGGTCATTAAGACCTGGTCGCGAGCATCGACAATTTTGCCTCAGATGATTGGTCACACCATCGCGGTACACAACGGTCGCCAGCATGTCCCGGTTTATGTTTCTGAGCAGATGGTGGGCCACAAGCTAGGCGAATTTGCTCCCACGCGAACCTTTCGCGGCCACGCTAAGACCGATAAAAAAGCTCGTCGTTAGGTATTAGGTAGAGGAACTGGAGAAATGGCTGTAAATACCTCAGAGCAGGTCAAAGCGGTAGCCCGCTACGTACGCATGTCGCCCCGCAAAGTGCGTAGAGTACTAGATCAAATTCGTGGCAAAAGCTATCGAGATGCGCTAATTATTCTAGAGTTTATGCCCTACAAGGCCTGTGAACCCATCATTAAAGTGCTGCGGTCAGCGGTTGCCAACGCAGAGCACAACAACGGGCTTGATCCTGCCGGTTTAGTGGTGAGTGAAGCCTTTGCCGATGCTGGTCCGGCGCTTAAGCGGTTTCGCCCCCGAGCTCAGGGGCGAGCTTACCAAATTCGTAAGCCAACCTGCCACATTACTATCGCGGTGGCTCCTGCTGCCCAGTAACGAAATGCAAAACCGATACCGCCTTTTAAGCACCAGTTTTCTAAAGCACCAATTTCCAGAGGGTTAGTTCGTGGGACACAAGATTCATCCAACCGGGTTTCGCCTTGGCGTGGTTCAAGAGCACCGCTCTCGCTGGTTTGCCGAGGGAACTCGCTATCCTGACTTACTGCAGGAAGATTACCGCATTCGCGAGTATGTTCGAAAGACGCTGAATAACGCTGGCATTGCCGATATTCGAATCGAGCGCAAGGCTGACCAAATTGATCTTGAGGTTCGCACAGCTCGCCCTGGAGTGGTTGTAGGCCGCGGCGGTGCCGGTATTGAAGCCTTGCGTGCAGGTGTACAAAAGCTGCTCAAAGATCCTACCCGCCAGATTCGCGTCAACGTGGTTGAAGTCAGTCGGGTAGACGCTGATGCGGCCTTGGTGGCTGAATACATCATTCAGCAGCTAGAGCGTCGGGTTTCGTTTCGTCGCGTTGTGCGTCAGGCGATTCAGCGGGCTCAGCGAGCTGGAGTTGAGGGCATCAAAATTCAGGTAAGCGGACGCTTGAACGGGGCTGAGATTGCTCGCACCGAGTGGACTCGAGAAGGTCGAGTGCCGCTTCACACCTTGAGAGCTGATGTCGACTATGCCTACGCCACGGCTCAGACTACCTACGGCATTTTGGGCGTCAAAGTGTGGATCTTCAAGGGTGAGATTATTCCTGGACAGGAAGATGCTCCGGCTACCCCTAGTGCCCAGCCTCGACGACGGCAGCCTCGACGGCGGCCGCAGTTTGAAGACCGTTCCAACGAAGAGTAGGCCGTCACCCTCGTTTCTTTGCTTAATTCTGACCTGTGACTTCACGAGTGCCGATCCATGCTTAGTCCAAAACGCACTAAATTCCGCAAGCAGCACCGCGGGCGTATGCGCGGAATGGCTCAGCGGGGTAGCGACATCAACTTCGGTGATTTCGCTCTCCAGGCAACGGAGCCCTGCTGGTTGACTTCTCGTCAAATCGAAGCAGCACGTCGAGCTATGACTCGCTACGTGCGCCGGGGTGGCAAAATTTGGATTCGCGTTTTCCCCGACAAACCTGTGACGATGAGACCAGCAGAAACTCGGATGGGTTCAGGTAAAGGTAACCCAGAGTACTGGGTTGCTGTTGTGAAGCCCGGACGCATCGTCTTTGAAATTGCTGGGGTACCCGAAGAGACTGCCCGCGAGGCAATGCGGCTGGCTGCCTTTAAGCTGCCGTTCAAGACTAAGTTTATTGCGCGAGACAGCAAGGAGGCGTAGGCTATGGCACTGTCAAAGATTAAAGAGGCGCGTGGTCTGAGTGATGAAGAGCTGCTAACGACTATTGCCGAGGCCAAGCGTGAATTGTTTCAGCTGCGATTCCAGAAGGCTACTCGACAGCTAGACAAGCAAAATCACCAGTTTAAGCATGCTCGTCACCGCCTATCTCAGCTTATGACGGTTCAGCGGGAGCGCCAGCTCGCTGCCTCAGAAGAGGACTCAGCTGAAACCGGCGCAGCGGCTACAACAGAATCGGTATCAGTGTAGGGAATAGGTGAATCAGATGGCGGTTAAAGAACGAATGGGGATGGTGGTCAGCAACAAGATGGACAAAACCGTCGTAGTTGCTGTGGAAAGTCGAACTTCTCATCTTAAGTACGGCAAGATCGTGGTGCGAACCAAACGCTATAAAGCCCACGATGAGGAGAATACATGCCGGGAAGGCGATCAGGTGCGTATTCTTGAAACCCGTCCCTTGAGCCGAACCAAGCGCTGGATAGTGGCTGACATTGTTAATCGCGCAGCAGACGCATAGGGGAAAATTGTGATTCAGCAGGAATCGTACTTAAACGTAGCAGATAACAGCGGTGCTCGGAAGCTGATGTGTATTCGCGTGCTGGGCGGCAACCGCCGCTATGCCGGAGTCGGTGATGTGATTATTGCCGTAGTCAAAGATGCGTTGCCCAACATGGGCGTGAAGAAGTCGGATGTGGTGCGGGCTGTAGTGGTGCGTACGCGGAAAGGCCTGCGGCGCAGCAGTGGTATGAGCATTCGTTTTGACGATAACGCGGCTGTAATTATCAACCAAGACGGTAATCCCAAGGGAACCCGTGTGTTTGGGCCGGTTGCCCGCGAGCTACGCGATAAAAACTTCACCAAGATTGTGTCCCTGGCACCGGAGGTTCTCTAATGGCAACACCATCGAAGCAGGCCGTACGCCATAAAATGCACGTGCGCAAGGGGGACACGGTTCAGGTGATTGCCGGACGCGATCGCGGCAAGGTGGGTGAAGTTCTCACCGTTATTCCTAAAACCAGCCAGGTGGTCGTGGAGGGTGTCAATATTCGCACCAAGCACGTCAAACCTCAGCAGGAAGGGGAATCTGGACAGATTGTTACCCAGGAAGCCCCAGTGCACAGCTCCAACGTCATGCTGTACTCCGAAAAAGAGAAAGTGGCTAGTAGAGTTGCCTACACCTTTACCGAAGAAGGACGCAAGGTGCGCATGCTGAAAAAGACTGGAGAAATTATAGATAGCTAGGCTTCCAGAGGCCAGCTTTAGATCCTTAGTCCTGACCAAGCCCAGGAAAGCAGAAGAAATCACTCATGACTGACCAGCTAAAGACCATATACAAAGATACAGTCGTTCCGAAGCTGATGGAGCAGTTTAAGTACGACAATATTCACCAGGTACCTAAGGTTGTCAAAGTAACCGTTAACCGAGGGCTTGGGGAAGCTTCCCAAAATGCCAAGGCGCTGGAATCTTCCCTGAGCGAACTGTCTCTGATTACAGGTCAGCGTCCGGTAGTGACTCGCGCTAAGAAAGCGATTGCGGGCTTCAAAATTCGGGAGGGTATGCCTGTAGGGGTTATGACAACCCTGCGTTCCGATCGCATGTATGCCTTTTTAAACCGCTTGATCAACCTGACTTTGCCTCGTATTCGTGACTTTCGCGGCATCAGCCCCAAAAGTTTTGACGGGCGCGGCAACTACACCCTAGGGCTGCGGGAGCAGCTAATCTTCCCTGAAATTGACTACGACAGCATCGACCAAATCCGCGGTATGGATATCACCATTGTGACTACCGCCAGCACCGATGAAGAAGGCCGAGCGCTACTCAAGGAATTGGGTATGCCGTTTCGTGACAACTAACACAGGTTTATACGCGTACTAGAACTATGGCTGCTAACGACACAATTGCGGATATGTTGACTCGCATCAGGAATGCGAATCTAGCGCGGCACCAAACCGTGGGCATCCCTTCTACCCGGATGACCCGGAGTATTGCCAAGGTGCTTAAAGAAGAAGGCTTCATCACTGACTACTCTGAGACCACCGTCGAAGAGCGGCCTCAGCTGATGGTCGCCCTTAAGTACAAGGGCAAAACTCGTCAGCCTATCATTCGTAATCTCACCCGCGTTAGCAAGCCCGGTCTGCGCGTGTATTCCAATCGAAAAGAGCTACCCCGGGTGCTGGGTGGCATTGGCATCGCCATTGTTTCTACCTCCAGCGGAATCATGACCGATCGCGATGCTCGCCGCCAGGGTATTGGTGGTGAAGTACTTTGCTACGTCTGGTAGGTCAGGACTGATGGGATGACCCACACACACGTGTTGTCTTCCGCCATCAGCTTTATAGGGTGTTACCAAGTGCTAAGGATTTAGGAGTTTTGCATCATGTCACGCATTGGCAAGCGGCCAATTCCAGTTCCGGCTAAAGTGTCAGTCACGATTGACGGTCAGGACGTTCAGGTAAAAGGCCCTAAGGGCGAGCTTTCTCGTACCTTACCCAACGGAGTAATCGTACTCAAAGAGGGCGACACCGTGCTGGTGAATCGTAAAGATGAGTCTCGGCTTGCCCGTGAGCGCCACGGACTCTGCCGTACCCTCGTTGCCAACATGGTTGAAGGAGTCTCTAACGGCTATCAAAAGCGTCTAGAGATTCAGGGCATCGGCTACCGAGCTCAGGTGCAGGGTCGCAACCTTAACCTCAGCCTAGGGTACAGTCACCCTGTTGTCTTTGAACCCCCAGCAGGCATTGAATTTGCCGTCGAAAACAACACTAACGTGATTGTTACCGGCATTGACAAAGAGCTGGTAGGCAACATTGCCGCCAGCATTCGGGCGAGCCGCCCCCCGGAACCCTACAAGGGAAAAGGCGTACGCTACGCTGGTGAGCAGGTTAGACGTAAGGCCGGTAAGTCAGGGAAAAAGTAAGCTATGAAAGCAAGTCGTAAAGAATTAACCCGTCGCCGCCACGCTCGCATTCGTCGTCGCGTGTTTGGCACCCCCGAACGGCCCCGTTTGGCCGTATTTCGCTCGAATCAGCATATCTATGCTCAGATTATCGATGATACTGCCCACCACACTCTGGTAGCTGCTTCGACCGTTGAACCTGACGTTTTGAAGGAAGACACAGGCGCAACTCAAGAATCGGCTGCGATAGTTGGAAAACTAGTGGCTGAGCGGGCGCTACAGGCTGGTATAAGCCAGGTCGTCTTCGACCGAGGTGGCAAGCTCTATCACGGGCGGGTAGCGGCGTTGGCAAAAGCTGCCCGCGAAGCTGGCTTAAGCCTTTAGACTTAACTGGTGGCTGCAAATCGAAAACTCCTAATTCTGCTTGATGTAATTAAGGCTGGGGAAAGGCATGGCAAACCGTCGCAAAGAAGCGCGTACTAAAGAGAAAAAGACAGACTGGCAAGAGCGCGTTGTTCAAATTCGTCGTGTTACTAAAGTAGTGAAAGGGGGCAAGAAGCTCAGCTTTCGCGCCATTGTTGTCGTCGGCAACGAGAAGGGTCAGGTTGGCGTCGGCGTCGGCAAAGCCGGAGACGTAATCGGGGCCGTTAAGAAGGGCGTGGCCGACGGCAAAAAACATTTAGTGGACGTGCCGCTGACCCGCTCTCACTCTATCCCTCACCCATCCAACGGCATCGGCGGTGGTGCGAAGGTCTTCATGCGTCCCGCAGCCCCTGGTACTGGGGTAATTGCCGGTGGAGCTGTTCGCACAGTTCTAGAGCTGGCAGGGGTGCGCAATGTATTAGCCAAGCAGCTGGGATCTAACAACCCCCTCAACAACGCTCGGGCTGCGGCCGATGCGCTAGCTTCCTTGCGCACTTTCGCTAATGTAGCCGAAGAGCGCGACATCCCGGTCGAAAATCTGTACGCTTAATTCCTTTCGGTATCGCTGTTTTTATTTTCCTCAGCTATGAGACTCAACGACGCACAACCACAAGTAGGCTCTAAACGCCGCCGTCGACGCGTTGGTCGCGGTATATCCGCCGGCCAGGGAGCGAGCTGCGGCTTCGGCATGCGGGGTCAAAAGTCGCGATCCGGCAGCGGCACTCGGCCAGGTTTTGAGGGTGGTCAAATGCCTCTCTATCGCCGTGTGCCCAAGCTCAAGCATTTCCCAATCGTAAATCAGAAAGAATACACGATCATCAACATTAAAGGTCTGACCGACTTAGCAGCGGGTACCGATGTATCCCTGGAGTCATTGCTAGAGGTAGGTATTTTGACTACCGACGATGGCCCTTTGAAAGTGCTGGGTGACGGCGACCTAGGTGTGGCTCTCAATGTTAAAGCGGCCGCCTTTACTCAGTCGGCTAAAGAAAAGATTGAGCAGGCTGGCGGCACCTGCGAGGTGGTTGCCTAGCGAGAAGGTTCTCCCATCCCTTAGACTGGGACTACAGAGAGTATCTATAGCGTCTATAGGTACTGACTGCCGTAGACATATTGCTAAACGTAGGGCTGAGGTATTTTTGCATGGTTGTAAGTCGGGGTAAAAACCCTAGCGCGCAGGAAACGTTCATGCAGATGGCTCAGGCCGCTGGTCTGCGCAGCCGTCTGCTAGTGACCCTAGGGATGCTGGTATTAGTTAGGCTGGGAATTTTTATCCCGGTTCCAGGAATCGACCGTGAAGCATTTGCCTCCTCGATTCAGTCGGGTAGCCTGGCTGGATTTGTGGGCTTTTTAGATATCTTTGTGGGCGGTGGTCTATCGGCTTTAGGTATTTTTGCCCTGGGTATTTTACCCTTTATTAATGCCTCAAGTATTATGCAGCTGCTGACGGCAGCTCTACCCCAGCTTGAAGACTTGCAAAAAAATGAGGGTGAAGCAGGGCGACGCAAGATTTCCCAGATTACTCGCTACGTGGCTCTAGGCTGGGCAATTTTGCAGAGTACCCTACTGTCGTCTTTTTTGCTTTACCAGTTTGCGGAAGTTCCTGGGCCTTTATTCGTAGCACAAACAGTGATCGCCCTTACCGCAGGCTCAATGTTTGTAATGTGGGTGGGCGAGCTAATTACAGAGCGCGGTATTGGTAACGGCGCTTCTCTGCTAATCTTCCTGAACATCGTATCAACTCTGCCTAGATCGCTTGGGCAAACCATTGAACTGGCCCAAAGTGGCGATCGCGGCCTAGTCGGTGGAGTCATCATCTTGATGCTGGCCTTCTTAGCTATGAT
>JBARUP010000634.1:0-4476 GCA_049645805.1 Nodosilinea sp. | reverse complement strand
GGCTTGGAGTCAGCGCTGTGTCCGAGGGCGGATAGATTGGGTAGCCGATCGCTAGCAACGGCAGGCGGCACCGACACCTGCCCAGGAGCAGGCACTAGGGTCTGCCCCATCGCCTGGTTCCACAGCTCTCGGTAGCGGGAGCAGGATATCAGTGCTGCGGTGCTGGCTGCGGGCTCAAACCAGCGAATTTTCATCCCCTGCTGAGCTAGAGACTGGTTGAGGCGAGCGTCACGCACCCGACCATAGATTCGCTCCACATCGGTGTGGGCATAGATGCCATCGGCCTGGATTTCTTTTACCAACTCAGGCAGCACCTGCACCGGATCGCCCGTTCGCACAATCAGCCGCCCGCCCAGCGCTTTGAGATCAGCATCCAGGGCGTGCAGGGCGGCCAGCAAAAAAGACACCCGTGATGACCCAGTTTCAGGATGGTGAAGCAGAGCGCGATCGAATACGAACACAGGCACGACCGAACCCCGCCGGGCCGCCCGCAGCAGCGGTTCATGGTCGAATACTCGCAGGTCGCGGCGAAACCAAACAAGGGTCTTGTTCATAGGGGCGGCGGGGCTGTCTAGGTCTCACTAGATGCAGTACAGGGGAGCGATCGCTCTTTTCAAACCGTAACAAAAAAAGCTGAGCTGATCCGACTGCTCGATAGTATTTGTGTACTATAATCGTACTCGTAAATTACTCCTCCTGCTGTACCGCTGCCGAAAGATGCGCGGTACAGGAGACGCCACACCGGCACTGGGGGTTTGCCTCAGCGTTTTGTCCTCCAAAACCCCACCTTCAGCCGTAGACAGCAAAGGTCAACGCTATGACTCAACACTCCTATTCAGTGTCGTCCTACTATCGCCTTCAGGTACCCCCACCGGGGTCGCCAGCTGTTTCGCCAATTCAGCAGACGGCCTCAGAACCGCAGCGATTGCCAAGTACCCCAGGGGCTTGGCAGTCGCCTCGCCCTCGCCCTGACGCAGCCTCTGGTCGAACAGGGCGAGCTAGGTCTAGATCTAGTGGAGCCTTGCCTAGCTCACCTAGGCACCAGCCGCGAGTGCTGGTTGCGGGAGGGTCTATGCTGGCGCTAGCGGCGCTGTTGATCACACCCAGTCTAAATCAGGAGCAGGTTCAGGAGGCAGGTGCCTTCACCTGTATTCGTCAAGAGCAGCCCAAGGCCCTCATATCGCGTGATCAAATTGAGAAGCTGGTAGGAACCGAGCTGCAAGCCCCCAAGGCAGCGGTGCACGAGTTCCTTAGCACGCCCTACTGTGTCCTTTCACCGGGTAAAACCGAAAAGGGACTGATAGCTGAGCGAGAGGCCTATCCGCTCGCGTTCGATCCCCAAACCTGGCTAGTGGTGCTCTACGACGGCGATCGCTACGTCGGCTACGACTTTCGATTTCGCTAGGCCTCTTTTCGTAAGCAGTTACTAGAGGTACATGCTAGGGCATGGTTTGTCTCCGAAGTTCTTTGCTAGAGTGGCAGGGCAAATTTGCTTGGCCCCTGGCTGGGCTCCCTACGGTGGTGCAAAGGTGTTCCAAAATAAGCTGCGGCTGAAGAAACCCCCGCTACCGCTGGTGGCGGCGGCGGCCCTGCTGTTCGTTAGTGGTGGTGTCCTAACGTTTTGGGTCACCAGTCGGCAGGGGCAGCTGGCTAAAACTCTGCCCGCTGGGTCTAACGCGATACCGGCTGACGCGCTAATGGTTGTAGCCCTCTCCACCGATGAGGCCCAGTGGCGACGGCTGCGCCAGTTTGGGACTGAGGCCACCCAGGCTCAGTTCGACCAGCTGCTGGTGCAGTGGCGCGATCGCCTGCTAGCCAACCAAAACCTATCCTTCACCCGCGACATTCAGCCCTGGGTTGGCCCAGAAGTTACCCTAGCGGTGCTGCCTGAGGCCGCTCCTGCCAACGACCTGCCCCCCTCGCTGCCGTCCCCAGAGCTAGCCCTTCAGTCCAATGTGGTGGTCGTGGTGCCAATTGCCGATGCCGGTCGCGCCCGAAGTGACCTGGGCGATCGCTTGGGTGAAGCTGAGCAAGCTGAAGACCCCTACCGGGGAGTAACCCTGCAAAAGCTTGAAGGACAGACTGACGAGCCTCTCTATGCTGCTGTCCTAGGCACCGAAACGGCGGTGCTCAGCCCCCAGCTGCCGCTGCTTAAGCGAGCCGTCGATGCCTATCGAGGCGACGACTCTTTAGTCGATCGGCCTGGGGTAGGTAAAGCCTTTGAACAAATTACCGAAACCCGTTCCCTAGCTCGCGTCTATATCGACGTGCCGGTTCTAGCCGAAACCGTGGCCCAGTCCGCTGACCCGCCCATTGCTCCTAGCCGCATGCGGGCGTTTCAGCTACCTCGGGGGCTCGTGGGAGTAATAACCGTTAAAAGTCGCGGCGTTGCCCTACAGGGGGTGAGCTGGCTAGAGCCCGGCTTCCAGACCTTTGCCACCGGTAACCAGGCTGACCAGATGCCCCAGCGGCTGCCTGCAGGTACGCTGCTGGCCCTTTCCGGAGGAGACTTACAGCAGTTTTGGGAAGATTTCCAGACCGGGGAACAGCTTTCGGCTCTGTTTCCGCTACAGGCTGATGATGCGGCCCTAGCTCTCCAGTCTGCCACTGGTCTTAGTCTGGAGGAAGACCTACTGCCGTGGATGGCTGGAGAATTTGCCCTGGGCGTGCTGACGCCCCCTCGGGCCGCTGGCGATACCCCACCGCTGCCCAACCCAGCCCTGGTGCTGCTGGTCAAAGCCAGCGATCGCGATACCGCCACCGCCACCTTTGAGCGGCTCGACGCCGTGATGGAAAGCCGCTATCGGTTCGCCGTAGATGCAGAGGATGTGGATGGTGTATCCGTTACCCGCTGGACATCCCCATTTGACTCGCTGGCGATGGCCTACGGCTGGCTGGAGGGCGATGTTGCCTTTTTCACCGTAGGCCAGGGCATAGCCGAGCTAGTGGCTCCCGCCCCAGGCCGTCGCCTGGCCGAGAACAGTCTGTTCCAGACCACTACAGGAGAAGCGCCGCGGCCCAACAACGGCCACTTCTTTGCCAACCTGAAGTCTCTGGCGGAGGTCGAAGACAACCTGCTGCTGCCGCCCCTGCCCCAGGAAGGACTGCTGGCCTCTGAGGCACTTGAGGCGATTGGCGTAACCGCGACCGTGCTGAGCGATCGCCAGGTGCGCTACGACATCACTGCGGCCCTCAAGCGGGGGAGTCGTCCGGGGCCACTGCCGTCGGCAGAACCTAGTCCCGAGCCCGACCCTGTCCCTGAGCCAGAGGCTACTCCCCCTGCCGCCGCTGACCCCTAACCAAACTTTCGTCTTCAGAGGCTAGGAAGTAGCGCAGGGCGCATTCCTTGGCGGTAGGTCGTTCAGTAATCCCGTTTGGGCTCAGCAATGCCGTGGGCAAAAGTCGGTACGATAGGGAAAGACTCATCCTCCTGTAGAACCTATGGACTTGATTGCGCTCCAGGGCTGGCTCGACAACGCATCCTTTGCGGTACTCTTCATCGCCATGCTGCTCTACTGGTGTGGCGTAGCTTTTCCCAGGGCAGCGCTGCTGCCATCGCTCGGAACCGGAGCGATCGCGGTGGGCAACCTCACTATCGCGGCCCTGCTGACGGCCCGCTGGATTGAGGGCGGCTACTTTCCCATGAGCAATCTCTACGAGTCGCTGTTTGCCCTAGCCTGGGGCATCACCGCCATGCACCTAGTGGCCGAGCGCATGAGTCGCAGTCCGCTGGTGGGAACTGTTACTGCGCCTATTGCTATGGCGATTACGGCCTTTGCTACCCTCACGCTGCCCGGCACCATGCAGGGCTCTGAGCCCCTCGTACCGGCTCTCAAGTCTAACTGGCTGATGATGCACGTCAGCGTCATGCTGCTCAGCTACGCGGCGCTGCTGGTGGGAGCCCTGCTGGCGATCGCTTTTCTGCTAGTCACGCGGGGGCAGTCAGTAGAGCTGAAGGGCAGCTCCGTTGGCACTGGCGGCTTTCGCAACGTCAAACTTTACCGGGCTGAAGACACCGCCGCTTCAGCCCAGCCTCTGGCGTCTGCGTCCGCTGGCGGTACAGCCGTCCTCGAAAAAGCTCCTGCCACCGTCAGGCTTTCGCCCCAGCGGCTTACCCTAGCCGATACCCTCGACAACATCAGCTATCGCATGATCGGCCTGGGCTTTCCGCTACTAACCATCGGCATTATTGCCGGAGCGGTGTGGGCCAACGAAGCCTGGGGTTCCTACTGGAGCTGGGATCCTAAAGAAACCTGGGCGCTGATTACCTGGCTGGTATTTGCGGCCTACCTGCACTCTCGTATCACCAAGGGCTGGCAAGGCCGGCGTCCGGCTATTCTGGCCGCCACGGGGTTTGTAGTGGTGTGGGTATGCTATCTAGGCGTCAACATTTTGGGTAAAGGGCTGCATAGCTACGGCTGGTTTTTCTAAAACTATAGGGCTGAATTACGGCTGTCGATCTAGTGCCGAGTTGTG
>JBARUP010000633.1:0-4916 GCA_049645805.1 Nodosilinea sp. | reverse complement strand
CCAATTACCATGCCCACTCACCGAACGGTTGCCGATAATATTTAGATCATTCTGGTCATCGATGCCCAAAATCTTAATGCCAAACGCCACTGTAAAATCGCTGGTGCCGAACTGACCAACCTCAGGGCCAAAAACAATCCGCGACTCCCTGGAGGGCAATCTAACGGCATTACCAATTCGACCATGCCCGTCCCACGAAATAGTATGGTGAAATCGACTTTCGACTCCGCTGATCGCATCTTTTGCGATATTTTCTTTTCTTTCGTTGAACTGCCAGTGATATTTGGGTTGAACAGTCATGAGATTTCTCCTGTTGTGAATTACAAATGCTTGGGTAAAAAGATCTGCGCGCTCTTCAGAATGATGTGGGCCATCGAAGGTTTGCGCAGGTGATGGCTTCCATCTATGCCGTGGGGTTCTCAGCAGACGAGTGAACCTTTAAAAGTAGGGATAGCGCTGGAGCGAGCGGGGTACATCTGGCGTTGCAGAGTAGCGCTGCTCTAGCCAGATGCGGAGATCGGCTGCCGCCGCCCGGTGAATCCTTCGACCAGTGATCGGGTCGAATGCGTCAAACTGGGGTTGCCCGTGGTGGCCAGAGCGCAGAGTGATGCTGGGCTCATGGGTCGTTAAGGCCCGCACCAGCCACTGCATAAGGTGCAGCCCGCCCGCCAGTTTTGCTCTCAGGGTGGGGGAAGAACGATGGGCGGGCAGTCGTTCAAAGTCTTCGTACAGGATGAGTTTACTCCTTTAAGGTCAGTGGGAATGACGTGGTGGCCTCAGGCAGCGTCTCTGCATCAGATAGCGCTGCGGGCGAGGGTGATTTCAGCAAAATCGTGCGAGAGAACGCATCTGTGGTGAGCAGCGACGGTGGGGCCGATCGCGATCGGCGTTGGACAATGTTGCAGATAGCGCACATAGGGTTAGCCTCCCTTGCGCACGATGTAGTAGCTGTTTTGAAAGTCGTGGGCCAGCTGCTTAATCTCCAGGTGGGCAAAGCCAGCGGCTTTGAGCATGGCGATCGCGGTTTCTTCGCCCCACATGGCCCCTAGGCCCATACCGCCCTCGGCTAGCGACACGGTCATACAGTGCATGCACGACAGGGTGTAGAGCAGCGGCGCGACCGGATGATCGAGGTTGCCCGCTACGTTGCTGCTAGCGCGAATATCCTGCATTAGGTAAAGTCCGTCGGACTTGAGGGCGCGATGGATATTGCGCAGCACCACGTCAGGGTGGGGCTGGTCGTGAATGGCATCGAAGGTGGTGATCAAGTCGTACTGTTCAAACTCCCTAAAGGTGGCGGCGTCTTGGACCTCAAAGCGCACGTTAGTGAGGTGGCGGTCGCTGCTTTCGTCACGGGCGGTGGCGATCGCCTCTGCCGAGATATCAATGCCAAGAAACTGGCTGTGGGGAAACAGCTTGGCCAGAGTGTTTAGAGCGCGACCGCTGCCGCAGCCGACGTCAAGCACTGCGATACCCTGCTCCAGGGCCTTGACCAAGTCGGGTACCAGGGGCAAAACGTGGTTCTCTAGGGCGGCAACAACCGTTTGGCCGCTGTCTTCGGCCATAACCGCGTGAAATCGCTTGAACTGGGCGTAGGGTACGCCACCGCCTTCGTAAAAGCAGTCGACAACTGAGTCTTCTACCGTACCCAGCAGCGGAATGTACTGGGCAAACGGGGCGATGTTGTCGGGGCTGGCGGCGCGGGTTAGCACCGCCGCGTGGGCGGGGGGCAGTGCGTAGGTATCGCCGCTGGGGTCGTAGGTAATAAAGCGCCCGGTCACCATTGCCCCTAGCCATTCGCGCACGTAGCGCTCGTTGAGCCCGGCGGCCTCGGCAATCTGCTGGCTGGTGGCTGGCGGCAGGTCGGCCATGGTGTCAAACAGTTCGGTGCGGTGGCCGATAGAGGTCATTAGGGCCAGGGCACCGTAGTTGAGCATCGCCAGCATCCGGTCGGCAAAGGCGTCGGTGTCTGCTTGTGGAGCGTCAGTCTGATGTGAGTCGGGGGTGTTTGCAGTCATAGCCGCATCTCCGCTATCAGGACGGTTTCACCCTAAACAGCGAGGCGTTATCAAATCGTTCCAGCAGCGTTCCAGAACCGGCCTACTCCAGCAGGGTTTGGTACAGCTGCTGAGTATCAGCACTGGGATCAATGCCTAGTTCTTCCTGCAAGGCCTGTCGACACTGGTGAAAAATCTGAATGGCGGCGGCGCGATCGCCGTTTTGGCCGTACAGCCGCATCAGCGACTGGTAGGTTGATTCGCGCAGGGGTTCTTTCTGCAGGAGCTGCTGGCCGTAGCGAATGGCCTGCCGATACTGCTGCTGCTGCTCTAGCACGCCGATCAGTCGATCGAGCGTTTCTAGGTAGCGCTGGCGCAAGCGATCGCGGGCCTCAACGACCCACTCGTAGTCAAACAGGGGCAGCAGCGGCCCGGCATAGAGGGCGATCGCCTGCTCTAGCTGATGCGCCTGTTCGGTGCGCTCGTCGGGTACAGCATTGGTGCGGTCAAGGGCAGCTTCAAACTCAGCCACATCGAGGCTGAAGTCAGCCGCCGGGTTCCACTGCACCACCTGGGCCTCAATGTGCAGAAACTGCTCCGCCTCAGGCAGGGCCTGGCGCAGGTTGTAGAGATCTTTACGCAGGGCTGCGCGCCCCTGCGACTCAAACACGTCGGGGTAGAGGCAGTAGGCAATGTGCTGGCGCGAGTGACCCACCTGAGGGTGAAGCGCTAGATAGGCAAGCAGGGCCTGCGATCGCTCGTTAGTCAGCCCCTCAACGGCTTCGCCCTGGTAGTGCAGGCTGAAGCCGTTGAGGAGCTGGATGTGCAGCGCTGGAGCTGGGGCTACGGGCTCAGACAGGATGGACGAGGATTCTAGCTCGGATGGCGAGTTGCCCAAGACAGCTCCCATAGGGCACTGCTCTCGGGCTGGGCTCACCCAGCTCAGCTGGGGGTCAAAGCCCGCTGAGCTAGGGGCGTCGGGTTTGGTTGCCCACGGAGAGGGCGGCGATGAGTCGGGGGAAAACGTCGGGAGGGGCTCGTCAACGGCACCCAAGTCGCGCAGCACCAGCCGCTGCCCGGCAGTCAGCCCCTGGACTCCGGCAATGTTCATGCCCTCGTAGGGGCGCGCGGGCTGTAGCGATCGCAGTTGCTCACCCGTGGTCCAGTTCCACAGCTTGATCGTACCGTCGTTGCTGCTGCTGGCTAAAGTTTGGCCATCGGCGCTGAAGGCAACCGACTGCACCTGATTGCTGTGGCCAGACAGAATGCACAGCAGATTCCCGGTTTCGATGTGCCACAGTCTGATCGTTGAGTCGCCGCTGGCGCTGGCCAAGATCGGCTGCGCCGGGTTAAACACCACCGACTGCACCTGGCTGCGGTGGCCCGCGAACGTTTTTAGCCATCTGCCGCTGCGATCCCACAGGCGAACAGTCTGGTCGGCGCTGCCGCTGGCTAGCAGCTGTCCGCCAGGGTGCCAGGCGACGGCCAGAAGCCACTTGTTATGACCCTGTAGCAGCCGAATTTGCCTGCCGGTGTCGGCATCCCACAGCCGGATAGTTTCATCATCGCCAGCGCTGGCCAGCAGTGGCTGAACCGGGTTCCAGGCTACCGCGCGAACTTTATTAGTATGCTCTGAAAGCACCCGCAGGCAATGACCGGTGCTGGCATCCCAGATGCGCAGAGTGCAGTCGGCGCTGCAGCTGACCAGTCGCTCGCCCGTAGGGCACCAGGCCAGGGACCGCACCGAGTCGGTGTGGCCTCTGAGAACTTTGCTGGTTCGCTCACGCTCGGAGGGGTCGCGGGTGCTAACATCCCACAGCCGAATCGTTTTATCGGTGCTGCCGCTGGCCAGTATGCGGCCGTCGGGGCTAAACTCAGTGGCCCGCACCCACAGGCTGTGCCCCGAGAGCGTGGCCAGGGTTTCCCCGGTTTGCCAGTGCCAGATTCGGGCCACACCGTCGAGGCTGCCGCTGACCAGCCAGGGCTGATGGGGATGAAAGGCCACTGAAAAAATCTGGTTCGTGAAGCCGCGCAGGGTCTTAAAGCACTGCCCGGTCTGCACATCCCAAAATTTTAGAGTTTGGTCGTCGCCGCCGCTGGCCAGCTGCTGCTGACTAAAGGCCAGCGCCCAGACCCAGTCGCGGTGGTCCCGCAGGGTGTGCACACAGGTGCCCGAGGCCGCATCCCACAGCTTGATGGTCTGTCCGGCACTGCTGCTGGCCAGCAGACGACCGTCGGCGCTGAAGTCTAGGGCCAGCACCGGGTGGGTGTGACCGGTCAAGATGCGATCGCAGGTTTGGTTAGCCACATCCCACAGCCAAACAGTGCTGTCGGAGCTGCCGCTGGCCAGGGTTTTACTGTCGGGGTGCCAGGCTACTGCCCAAACGCGATCGCTGTGTCCCTGCAACGTGCTCAAACAGTCCCCAGTCGCCGCGTCCCAGAGCTTTACGGTACAGTCTGAGCTACCGCTAGCGAGGAAGGTGCCGTCGGGGCTATAGGCTACAGCCCGCACCGGTGCGGTATGGCCCCTCAGGGTTTGCCGGGCGCTCCCCGTATCGGTATTCCACAGCTTGATGGTGCAGTCGTGGCTGCCGCTGGCCAGCTGCCCTTGGGGATGAAAGGCAACGGCTTGCACATAGTTACTGTGGTCGGCAAAGGTCTGAATCGGCTGGCCCGTGCTAATCTCCCACAGGTGAATCATGGCGTCGTCGCCGCCGCTAGCCAGGTATCGGCCATCGGGGCTAAAGGCCACCGCCCCGGCCCAGTCGGTGTGTCCCTGCACCGTCAGCAGCGACTGGTAGTCGGCCAACCGCCACACCCGCAGCTCGCCGTTGCTGTCTCCAGCCGCTAGCAGCTGGTGGTCTGGGCTATAGGCAATCGACAAAATGCTGCTAAAAGTCTGGGTAAAGACCGCTTTGA
>JBARUP010000632.1:0-5464 GCA_049645805.1 Nodosilinea sp. | reverse complement strand
GTCCCGACGCGACCCTAAGTGAAGATACCCCCTTGAACCTCCGCTTTCGTCTGGCTGACCTCTACGACAGCAGGGGACTGCTGCGCGCCCAGGTAGGCGATATGGAGGGAGCGATCGCCGACTACACGCTGGCGCTGCGGTTTAACTCCAGCAGCGGGCGCATCTGGGCCAATCGAGGTCGGGTGTTCAGCCGTCAAGAAGACTACCCAGCCGCGATCGCCGACTTTGACCACGCCCTAGAGCTGAGCCAGGGCGATGCGCTGACCCACTGCGATCGCGGCTATGCCCTCTACTTTCTTGACGAGTGGGCGATCGCCCTCGAAGATTTTGACCGCGCTATTGACCTCAGCCCGACCCTGGCAGAGGCCTACATTGGCCGCGGCCATACCAGCATTCGTCTGGGCCACGAGGCCGCGCTCGCTATGGATGACTTTCGCAAGGCCCTAGAGCTGTCGTGGGCCAGCCGCAAGTCGGAGCGATCGCGCCCGATGTAAGCTCCTTACTACGGAGCTTGCGGCATACCGGATCTGGTAGAACCATAAACTCAAAGAGTATGACCAAGTCTCACCTGATGCCGATGAAAGGGAAGGTGGTTTTGCTTAGACGTTAGACAAAAAGAAATCCAAAGAACGTGATGACGGCGCATTTAGGAAGAAAGGTGGCGATGGCAGCACGATAATCGTAGTCCAGTTAGATTAGCCGCTTCTTTTGGTCGGGCGATCGCTCTTCTTTAAGATTGGGAAAGCTATCTATAGCTTTAGAAGCTGATACCGCCATGACAACACTAAGCCGTAAGTAATGAATAAAATTGAGATGCAGAGGCGTGACCAGGTTCTTCGCGCCTACTTCCTAGGGCGCGACTGGGATGACAACAACGAACTCGCCCTCAAGCGCGACCTCGTTCTCCGTAGTCAAGAGCTACTGCCTAACTACCCTCTCCTGATTAACGACGAATGGGAAGTAGAGCCCAACCGCACGCAAGACGGCAAGGGCGATCTACTCTTCACCGATGGGGCAGGCTGCTATGCCGTGGTGGAAGTTAAGTGGGTAGACGTGGACACCTCAGGAAGCACAGCTAGA
Source organism: Nodosilinea sp. (assembly GCA_049645805.1). Taxonomy (GTDB): domain Bacteria; phylum Cyanobacteriota; class Cyanobacteriia; order Phormidesmidales; family Phormidesmidaceae; genus Nodosilinea. Next base: position 4,384 of record JBARUP010000632.1, on the reverse strand, counting down.
AGTAGCCGCACCGGCAAACGCAGCAGGGTGAAAAAGCAAGCCGCCAACTATGCACAGGCGTTGGTAAACTGCCTCCAAACCTTCATCCAAATTGAAGGCTATTGGTTCACAAATGAATGCCAGACCCCTCAACTGATACAGAGCTTACCTGAGTAAGTTGTGGGCTCGGTCATCCCTGCGCCACCAAGCAATATTCAATTCTGCACAGGATTACCCACAAATCGGCAAAGTAATTTAGGTTCTTTTGACTAAACAGCCCACTGTAGCAAGGGTAACTCATGCCACCTTTGCCGTTTTGTATTCTCCAAAGTCTTGAATTGAAAATCTGCGCCCTTCATAGCTTGAAATTGGAAAAGCCAGTTGTGCTAAATAGTTAGTCGTCATCCGACTTAACTCTATTTATTTATTTATTTATCTATCTATGTAAGATAATTTCTCTTTAGACTGTGCTAGGAGAGTCGAAACCCCTTAACAATACGGATAAACTTTTGGGATACATCTAGTAAATTACGACTTGCGGGGAATGGTTCTAGGCGGGGAAGAGAGGAGTTAGCAGCTCCCCAAATCCCCTGATCATTCCGACTTAACGCAGCTAAGCCGTAATGACTAGACCTATTGTAGTTCTAGCCTTCGGTTCAGCATCCTCACGGGATGCTAGGCGAGTTCCCCATATCTCTCTATTCACACCCGCCGCTAAGCCCCAGCGCTGGAGTAGGCAGCCCAGAGGATTGCCCAAAGTCGTAGAGTGAAATGGCACTGAGTTAGTGGTGGGCAGTGCCCACCCTACGGCGCTTGCGGCGTGCTAATCGTAAACACAGCCTTTTTGGCGTATTGAGAGTTCCACCAGCGGAGCAGTCAGTACGCCAAAAAGGCTTCACAGGCTAGGCAACGAGCATGGCAGGATTCGAACCTGCGACCCCTAGAACCGGAATCTAGTGCTCTATCCACTGAGCTACATGCCCTTAGGCTGCACTATTCTAGCACCTGTAGAGGCGTTGGCACCATGACTAACATCTCTAATACCACTCGTTAAACCATGTAGGATCAAAGCACTGCGCCCCTATCGCGCTAGTGCCGCCTAAACGGCTGTCCTTCTTCTCTAGTACTATGACTCAGCCTGCTGATACTCCTGCTAATGCCCTCGATGCTGATGCCGCTGCCCTAAACCAGGAGGTCGAAGCAGAAGGTCTTTCTGAAGAGCAGTATCGCCGCAAAATGAAGCGACGCCAGGAGGTGCAGCAGCAGCGCATTGCCGATCGCTCCGTAGAGAAGGGCTTAGTCATTGTCCACACGGGCAACGGCAAGGGCAAAACCACCGCCGCCCTGGGCATAGTGCTGCGCTCTTTGGGCCACGGCTACAAAGTCGCCATTGTGCAGTTCATTAAGGGGGCGTGGGAACCGGCGGAAAAAGCGGTGCTAGCGCAGTGGCCCGACCAGCTTACTTTTCACGCTATGGGGGAAGGCTTTACCTGGGATACGCAGGACCGCGATCGCGACACCCGAACGGCTCAGGCCGCCTGGGACACGGCGCTGAGCTACATTCGCAACCCCGAGTACAAAACTATTCTGCTCGACGAGGTGAATATCGCCCTCAAGCACGGCTTTCTCTCGGTAGAGCAGGTGCTGGCGGGCCTGGGCGAAAAGCCCGAGATGACCCACGTGATTCTGACTGGACGAGGCGCACCCCAGGCGTTGATCGACCAGGCTGACCTGGTTACTGAGATGACCATGATCAAGCATCCCTTCCGCGAGCAGGGAGTGAAGGCCCAGGCGGGTATCGAGTTTTAGCGTCACGCATTCTTAGACTCGGCTCAGGGTAGGGCGCGGTTCATGCCCTATCATGGGAGTCCGTAACCGCTAGGGGTAGACATGGCCTCAGACTACCAGCCCTCGCTGCTCCCCGACGCCGATTTGCGAGCGGCGGATCTATCCTGGGCCTACAACCGCCCAGCCGGGTCGGCGATGTCTGTTGATGAGCTTCAGGGCTGGAAGCAGCGGGTGGCCCAGCACCAGGTTATGGTGCGCTCTGGTCCGGCGATCGCTCAGGGAACGCTGTTTGGCGCAGCAGCGCATTCCCCAGCAGACGATCTAGATCCCTTTGCGCTGCCGCCGCGCAACGCCGAGTTTTGGCGAGGACAGCTTCAGGAATCTGGCGTGCCCGCCCTGTACTTTGTCGTCGATCACGAGGCGGCGGTGCTGCTCTACGTCGGCGAGACCGTCAGGTCAAACCAGCGCTGGAAAGGGGTGCACGACTGCAAGCGCTACATCCTTAGCTACGTAGAGGCCCACCGGGTTCACGGGCTGACTGTAGCCGTAAATATTGGCTTTTGGCCCCACGCGGCGAGCGATCGCAGGACCCGTCAGGCCCTAGAGCAGGAGCTGATTCGACGCTGGCGATCGCCTTTCAATAAAGAGAACTGGACCATCTGGAGTACCCCCTTTGTGGGCGGCAAACTCGATGTCTAGCCCAAAAGCCTAGCGCCCTTGAGCACCCGGCCCCTGTAGGTAATTCACCAGGGCAATGCCCAATCCCCCCAGCAGCGCATAGACTACCATAGCGATTAGGTTGTTGAGGTCAAAAATCCGAATGGCGTCGGCGTCTGTGGGGCTGATAAAAAGAGTAGAAAACGGCTTCATGAACGGAGCCGCTATGGTGTAGATCGTCTGGGCAAAGGGGTTATCTGGGTTAGCGCTAGACAACCGCAGAAAGAACCGAATGGCTAGCAAGATTTCAAGTGCTCCTACCAGCAGCGTAATGGTATTACGAACCCAAGCCAGCCTAGAGCGGCGCTGGGCGGCGCGCAATCGGGCTTGCTCTTGCCTCAGGCGATAAACTTCCTGGTTTCGAGCGAGTTCTCGATCATGGTCAAACTCATTGTGTCCGTGGGGGGTTTGGCTCATGGGGTTCTATCGCTCGCGATCAACGTTTCTAGGTGCCGCTTGAGCAAATCTCAGGAGAGTAAATCTTGAGAGCTACTTTTCTTACAGAGATTTTGCGAGACGGATTGTGAAGCTACTACCACCATACCCGACTGGGATGAGAAAGCCATAGGACTGACACAGTAATCAAGGCTGCTTACCGAGACTGGTCTCTTTTGTTCTAGCCAGCACTGGCAAAACGAATTTTCAGGTAGTCATCCTCCATTTTTGCGCCCGACGGCTGCAGCGCCGCTAGCGCCTGGGGAAGCACCAGGTTACGGCGATGGTTGCCGATGCGCACGTTCAGCTCATCCGCCGACTTGCTCAGCTCTACCTGGTCTTTAGGAATACCGGGTAGATAAAGCTCTAGGCTATAGCTGCCCTCCTCCTGCACGACCCGCAGGGTCGTTTCTTTGTAGTAGACCTGGGCCGGGTCTTCGTCGGTGTAGAGCGTTTCTTTAAGGCGCTGCAGGGCCTCTAGACCGCAGAGTTCTTCGGCAAACAGGGGCACCTCTTTCACCGGCAGAGGGTGAAAATTTTCGTGAATCTCATGCTTGTACTGCTGCTGCTTATCTTTCATGCGCTGAAAGAAAGGGTCCTGCACCTCCTCAGGGATGATGCGGTTGGCGATCACTAAGTCAGTACCAACGTTGTAAAGGCTCAGGTAGGCGTGGGCGCGGAGAGATTCTTTGATCACCATTTTTTCGGGGTTGGTGACTAGGCGCACGGAGGTTGTGCCCGCGTCGGTGAGCACTTTCTCTAGCTCGATTAGCTGCTCGTAAAATTCGTAGGGGGCGTCCATTACCTCTTTAGTGGGCAGCGAAAAGCCAGCAACAGGGCGAAAGAAAGGCTGCACCAGGGGCCGCAGCGCTTCAGAAACCGCCTGGAAGGGTTTGTAAAGCTTTCTCATGTACCAGCCCGCCACTTCGGGCAGACTCAGCAAGCGCAGGGCGGTACCGGTGGGGGCGGAGTCAATGATTAGGACGTCGTACTCACCTTCGTCGTAGTGGCGCTTCATGCGCACCAGGCTAAAGATCTCGTCCATGCCAGGGAGAATAGCCAGCTCTTCGGCCTCAATGCCTTCTAGTCCACGGGCTTGCAGTACGTCGGTAATGTAGCGTTTTACCGCGCCCCAGTTGCCTTCTAGCTCCATGAGAGCGTCGAGCTCGGCTCCCCACAGGTTGGGCTGCACTAGGCGAGGATCGTGGCCCAGCTCCATGTCGAAGCTGTCGGCTAGGGAGTGGGCTGGGTCGGTGCTGAGTACGAGGGTTTTGTAGCCTATTTCTGCACAGCGAAGGCCTGTGGCTGCTGCGACGGAGGTTTTACCGACGCCGCCTTTGCCGGTCATTAACAATACCCGCATGTGGGTGTCCTCGCCTTTTCCTGAGAATTGCTTGTCTATCTAATCTATAAGCTTTCTAAGGTTTCCGCAGGGGGCGTTGGGAGGAAGTTGGGGGACGATCCC
>JBARUP010000631.1:0-1938 GCA_049645805.1 Nodosilinea sp. | reverse complement strand
GAGTTTTGGCCCAGTCCACCGCTACTTTGTCTAGCGGCAGTACTTCGTTAGGTGGTTCTTTTAGGGTCAGATAGCCGTTAGCCATTAGCCATTCGTTAATGCAGATGCCTCCCATGAGGGGCTGTGCCCCGTGGTCAGACACCACCAGCACGGCGGTATCAGAGTCGCAGACCGCCAGCAGTTCTCCAATCCTTTTGTCTACATGGACGTAGTAGTTGTAAATGGCGGTAGCAAAGAGAGAACCCGCTTCGTGCTGGGGGTGGCGCGGGTCCATGGATTTCCAGAAGGCGTGGTGGATGCGGTCTACACCCATATCTACCAGCATGCAAAAGTGGGGGCGATCGCGGGCAATCAGCTTTTCGGCTAGGGTGAAGCGCTGGTCACAGAGACTGTAGAGGTTGGCCAAAATACGCTCTTTTTCGTCGGAGCGAAAGTTAGGCACATCCAGCATAAAATCGGGCATCCAGGCCGTGATGTCGTCTCCTAGCTCCGGCGGGTAGGTAAAAGGCACCTCGGTGCTAGGGGTGAGAAAGCAGGACACCAGAGAGCCGTTGACTGGGTAGGGGGGAGAGGTGCCCGGTACGCTCAGGGCGGCTACCGTCCAGCCCGCTGTGCCCAAGATATCCCACAGGCGAGGGAACTTGACCGCCTGGCCGTTTGAGATCGCCATGGAGTGGTAGTCGCGATCGCGCCGATTTCGAAAGCCATAGATGCCTAGCTCGCCCGGGTCGCGCCCGGTCATCATGCAGCTCCAGGCGGGCACCGTAATCGCGGGAATGCTGCTCTCAAGCCGTCCGTAGCTGCCTGAGGCCATTAGGCGAGACAAGTTGGGCAAGTCCTGCCGCCACTGGTCAAATACCAGATCGGGGGCCATGCAGTCGAGGCCAATGATCAGCAGGCGAGGGGTGGGCATGGGGAGAAGGGGTAACAGAGATGCTTTAAGCCTACAGCGCCCCTTCTACTCTGGCATTGAACCCGTAAACTCGCCGTTCCCCCGCTAGAGGCACCAGCGTAACATCGCGCTCGTCGCCCGGCTCGAAGCGTACAGCGGTACCGGCAGGAATATCTAACCGCAGGCCGCGAGCCTGACTGCGCTCAAAGCTGAGGGCGGCATTGACCTCAAAAAAGTGAAAGTGGGAACCGACTTGAATAGGGCGATCGCCCGTATTCGCTACCGCTAGCGTCACCGTTGGTTTACCCGCGTTTAGCTCGATCTCGCCCTCGGCGGGCAGTAGTTCTCCGGGAATCATGGGGTGCCTCCTAGGTTGGCGATCAGATCTTGGCGCTTTTGCTGGAGCGATCGCTCGACTCGAGGCAGCGTTTCCTCTAGCTCTCGCTGGGCAACACCCTCACCCCCTGCCTCTAGGAGGTGGCTGAGCGCCATCAAGTGGGCTGTGTCTAAGGCCGTTTCTACCGGCACCTTAACGTTAGGCACGACCCCGGTGCCATTCCAGTTGCTGCGGGTAACGGGGTTGACCGCCTGACCGGTTGGCATAAACACCCAAAAGTGGTTGTGCAGCCGAAATCCTCGCCCCGGATTTGCGCCGCCGCGCGTTGTTTCTCCTACCACTGCTGCTCGCTTTAGAACTTGCAGGTTGTAGGCAAACTCCTCAGCGGCCGAAAATGTATCGGGGCTGGTGAGTACAAACACGGGCTTGTCTAGGTAGCGCGGGCCCGGCACGTAGGGCACAGTCCACCACTGATGGGTTTCGTCGGTTGCGCTCCAGTACAAATCATTGAGATGAATCGGGGGATAGGCCGGAAACAGGTAGCTGCACAGCAGCGCTACTGTAGCAGGAGAGCCGCCCTGGTTGTGGCGCAGGTCAAAGATTAGCGCGTCGGTGTGGGCAACTAGGGTCATGGCGGCACCGAGAGACTCCCCCACAAACTCCGCTGGCTCAAAGCTAAACAGCTGAATGTAGCCAACGTTACCCGCCA
>JBARUP010000630.1:0-1923 GCA_049645805.1 Nodosilinea sp. | reverse complement strand
GCCCGGAGCTCACCAAGCCGAAGCTGCCCAACCTTAGACTCGGAGGATATCGGGGGTGTTATGCGTCTGTCTCGATATTTGGTCTGGCGCTTAGCTAGTTTGCTCCCGGCGCACCCGTCTGCTCCCGGTACAAATGAGAGTTCACAGACGCTCAGCCTAAACTCCAGTCAGGGCAGGCGGACGCTCTAGAGGCTCGCTCAGGTGTGCTTCTAGAGCCTCAGCCGACACGGGAGGGCTGAAGTAAAACCCCTGGCCTTCTTCACACCCCCGCTCTTTTAGGTAGGCAAGCTGCTCTTTGTCCTCGATTCCCTCCGCCGTGATACCTAGGTGCAGGCTTTTGGCAAGGGCAATGATGGCGTCTGTAACGGCGGCGCTCTCTGGGTTTACCATAATGTCTTTGACAAAAGAGCGATCGATTTTCAGTATTGTTACCGGAAAGCGATTCAGGTAGTTTAAGGAAGAGTAGCCGGTGCCAAAGTCGTCTAGGGCAAGGGTTACACCGAGCTCTCGCAGCCGCTGCAACGTCTTCACCGAGTGCTGAATATCTTCCATTAAAAAGCTCTCGGTAACCTCTAGCTCTAGATACGTCGGCTCTAGCTGGGTCTCCGCGAGAACTTGGGCGACTGTTTCAACTAAATCGGGCTGACTAAACTGGCGAGCCGATAGATTAACAGACATACGCATGGGGGAGACTCCGGCTAGCTGCCAAGCTCGACACTGGGCGCAGGCGGTGCGTAGCACCCACTCCCCAATCGGTACAATCAGCCCGTTGGCCTCAGCGATAGGAATGAACTGAGCCGGAGAAACCAGCCCTCGGGTGTCGTGCTGCCACCGCACCAACGCTTCCACAGCTACCGTCTGTCCCGTCTGGAGATCGATCAGGGGTTGGTAGTACACTCGCAGCTGGTTCCTTTCCAAAGCCGCATGGAGATCGTTTTCTATTATTAGCCGCTCCTGTAGCTGAGCATTTGCCTCTGGAGAGTAGAACTGACACTGGCCCCGGCCCCGTTGCTTGGCCTGATGCATGGCCATGTGCGCCCGCTGCAGCAGCTGATCGATACCCTGAGTGCTGAGGGTTTGCAGGGTCATGCCGATGCTAGTCGTAACGTGAATAGCTTGTCCATTCAGGGACAGGGGATTTGCCAAAGACATTTGTAAGCTCTGTGCCAGCTGAATTAGGCTTTCAAACGAGACAATGTCAAAACGAGCGATCGCAAACTCATCTCTGGCTAAATAAGCAAGCAAATCGGCTGGAACGGCACCCTGGCCCAACCGCTGAGCAACCTCCCGCAGCAGCAGCAGCAAAATCTCCGGTTCTAGGCCGTGGCTGAGGTCGTCGAAGTCGTCAATACTGATCAGCATTACGGCGACTAGCCGCTGCTCGTTTTCTGGCCGAGATAGGGCCTGTCGCAGTCGCTCAATAAAAAACTTCTGGTTTGGCAAGCCGGTGAGATTGTCGTAGTGTTTGATGTAGCGCATCAATTCATCCAGCTGATGCAGCGTTTGGGACGTATTTGCCATTAGAGTGCCGACTTCGTCAGTAAATTCCGTTGGCAAACTAGGCAGTGTTTGAGTCTTTAGATAACTCCGCAATGCCGTAGAGGTTAATTTGACTGGCACCAGTAAAAAATGTAGAGCGTATAGGGTAGCAGCCGTGCCTACTAAAGTTGCGACTAAAGCTACTATCAATACTCGAGCAGCCATTTCCCATGAGTACACGTTAGACACCATAAAGCTAGCTAGCAAGGCTAATAGCGGAATATGGGTGCCTAAGAAAGCCACAGCCATAATTTTAGCGGTGTAGCTTCTTTGAATTAATCTAACACTAGCTAAAGCAGAATACAGGGCGATCGAGGAATGGATCTTCTTCATGAGTTTTAAATCTGGATATCGATAAAAAACGCCTAGCGGGCAGGGCTGAAC
>JBARUP010000629.1:0-5274 GCA_049645805.1 Nodosilinea sp. | reverse complement strand
GCAATTAGGCCGATGGATAGCCCCCCCAATGTGGCTAATAAAATTGTGCGGTGCTCCAGGGAGCTAGTTAGCCAGTCCACGATTCGAAACACCAGCACAAACAGCGCCGCCGTGGCAGCCCCAATGGCCCCTAAAACAGCGCCCTGCGCCAGGTTGACCAGCGTCAGGGGCGGAATTGAGGTGAAGTGGTACATGCCGCCGATGGAAAGACCGGTAGTGAGGCGAAACACCACAAAGCTCAAGATCGCCGCCAGAGTAGCTGGAATCAGCGCCTCATAGTACTCAAGTCCCCGCCGATGGGGAATTTCTAGGGCAAACAGGGCACCACCCAAGGGCGCACCAAAAAAAGCTCCCAGCGCTGCGGCCATACCGCAAAAGGTAAAAATGCGGGTGGTGCGCTGGGTGAGGCTCAGCTTTTGAGCCGCCCACCCGCCCATGCTGCCATTGACCTGTACGAGAGGCGCTTCTGGCCCGGCGCTGCCTCCCGCCACGATTGAAAACAGCGACGCCACCACCATAGCCGGAGTTTGTCTAATATCAATGTAACCAGGGTCGTGTACCTTCTCAACTACCAGCGCAACTTCACCCGGTAGTCCCATCCAGTAAATCGTCAGCCCTACTAGCAGACCGCCCAGGCTAGCGGCAATCCAAACGTAGTTGGTAGCGGGAAAGCTCTCAGTGAAGTAAGGCGCTAGCTGCTCGGGCAGGGTGTGCCAAACCACATGCATAAAGCCTTCCAGCATGACGTAGTAGGTGGTAGCTACGATGCCGCCCACGACGCCGATGGCGGCAGCCGCCGCCAGGGTTTGGGGGTAATCGAGCTCGCGGAGCGGTGTCCCAGCAGTAGCAATCTGGGTCGTCACCGTTTCTCCAACACTAGCGGATGTCGCGGACATGGCATTTACTCTCATCAGCATACTGGGCAAAAAATTACCGCTGCCGCCGGGAACCTCAGATTAGGCTGAGCACATCTGCTCGATCGCCATTCCGCACAGGCCGACATAGCCTGTCTTCTAGTGCCCGCCACCACCACAAGCTGAAGCCGTCGCAGGTGAAGTGCCGTGCCAGAACAGGCCTGTCAACGATTACCTCATGACAAACTAAGCAAGTTGATTGGCAACTAGTTGTCCGCAAACCATAAAGAGCGGACCACCATCAACATTAGCGCTCAAAGAAACAGTGACCTGTTGGCAAAAGCCGGAGCATTCTTACTGAGATTGACAAAGACTCACCCGCCAGCTGATCGATGACGAGTTAACCAAAATCACCAAGTCAAACGATTGCTTACACACTATCTTTTTCTATATACAGAGATTAGTAGCAAGTTCATCAAGGCTTTGTGTAGATGCTTACAAAACGCCGTCCTTGATGCTTCCTTTGCGCAGCTTCAGCGCGATCGCGGCCCGATCTCAACAGGGACCTAATTTGTGTTCTTGGCTACAAAAAGATAAGATGCAGTAACAATTGTTTGTTTTAGTGTCAGTATTTCTCAATGAAAACTCAAGATTCCAGCGTTGCGATCGCCCTTCACGGCCTAGATCTTCTCGCCACCACCGCCGCTATTATTGCCGCCGCCCTAGTGATGGGGTCGAACTCCAGGCTAGTAGCCGTTGAGCAGACCGAGGCGACGTTTCGTCTCAAGGCGCGGCTGTGTCCTGCACGGTCGGTTGCTAACAGCTTCAGGGGCAGGGCGATCGGTAGATTGCTGTAAACCCAGGCCGCTAGGTCTATTTATCAGACTGCACCTTGCCATTTAGCACGCTTCGCCTGAGCTTATCGATTAGGAGCTTTGAGTCACAAAGCAGGATCTTAATCTCTTTCTCAGCGACACTAATTCGTATCTCAGGCTACATTTATTGAGTTCTCAGCCTGGTCTTGCACTGTAAGAGTCATAGACCACAAAGCAAGCAAAGCCTGCCTTTGCAAGGAGAACCTTTATGAAACGCGCTTTATTTTCTGGCTTAACTATCCTGCTATCGACTTTAGCGATGGCGTCGGCGGCCAGCGCAGGGCAAACTAGTCTTAACGACCTAGCTGCTGACATCAACGGCGATGGTGTCGTCACGATTGGGGAGCTGATTCAGTACAACCGTGACGAGCGTCACGCCTAGCAGTCGTCTATAGCCGCTAGCGGCTGCACGCGCGCTATAAGCCCAAGCCCTGCGGTTTGGGCTTTTCGGCGTAGAGCATATCCTCCGAGGGGATATACGGCAGTACGCCCGCCCAAGTCGGAGGAGTCAGCTAGGTCTCGACATTAGTCTCAGCCCCGCAGCTCTAGCGCCAGCTGCACGTAGTCGGGTTCGTCAACGGGGTCCAAATTCGAGAGGGTAAGGCCCAGCAGCCGCACGGGCTGGCTGTGATCGAGGTGGGCCAAGAGCATCTCCTTAGCCCAGGGCAAAATAGGCGAATCGGGGTCAATGGCGGCGACAAAGGTGCGGCTGCGGGTAATCTGCCGGTAGTTAGCGTACTTGACCTTGAGGGTGAGGGTGTGGCCCCGGCGGCGCTGCTCCCGCAGGCGAGCCGCTACCTCGGCGGCAACCCGCTCTAGCGCTTCGGTCATTGCCGCGAGCGTGGTCAAGTCGGGGGAGAACGACCGCTCGGCTCCAATCGATTTGCGAATGCGGTTGGGGTTTACCGGGCGGTCGTCTTGCCCGCGGGCCACCCGGTAGTAGAACCGCCCTGCTTTGCCAAAGTGCTGTACCAGGTCGACCTCGGTGCGCTGGCGCAGATCGGCTCCGGTGACAATGCCCAGGCTGTGCATTTTGCGGGCGGTAACCTGGCCAATGCCGTGGAATTTTTCAATGGGCAAAGCGGCGACAAAGGCCTCAGCCTGCTTGGGTAAGATCAGCGTCAGGCCGTCGGGCTTGTCTTGGCCGCTGGCCATTTTGGCTAGAAACTTGTTGACCGACACGCCTGCCGAGGCGGTGAGCCGGGTGGTCGCCAAAATGTCGGCCTTGATGCGGCGGGCTAGCACCAGGGCAGAGGGCTGGTTTAGCGCGTTGACGGTGACATCTAGGTAGGCTTCATCCAGCGAAAGGGGCTCGACCAGGTCAGTGTAGCCGAGGAAAATCTCGCGAATCTGGCCTGAAACTTCTCTATAAACATCAAAGCGAGGATGAGCAAAAATGACCTCTCGGCAGCGCTGCTGAGCAACGCGGGCGGGCATGGCTGAGTGAATGCCGTACTGGCGAGCCTCGTAGCTGGCCGCAGCAACGGCCCCCCGCTGCTCGGGCCTTCCGCCTACCACTAGGGGTTTGCCTCGGTACTGGGGAAAGTCTCGCTGCTCCACAGAAGCGTAGAACGCATCCATGTCGATGTGGAGAATCTTTCTCATGGCTTAGGCGCGAAAGGGGACATGGCGGTTATACCCACGGAGTCAGGGGGCTTTTCCCACCTGTGTGACTGGGGGTCTACGGCGATGATCTAAGTATAGAAATACAGGGAGGTAGAGCCATGGCTGTCGGACCGTCTCAGCGATCGCCGTTTCAGTCGCCATTTTTTCAGCAGTCGATGTGGAACCTAGGCGCGGCTCAAACGCAGCTGGAGGCGATCGCGGCTGCTCTTATGCCCCTTGGGGTTGCGCCCTCGGGCCGCACGCAGGTCCCCTCAGTCGAAATTGAAACGACTGCCGATGCGCTGATCGTAACGGCCTTCCTGCCGGGGGTAGAACCCGAAGCGGTTCAGGTGCGAGTTACCGAAAAATCGCTCACCTTCTCAGGTCAGCGGCAGTCGGGCCACCGCAGCTCCTTACTACAGACTTTAGGCATCAACTACTTTCAGCAGACGGTGCCCCTGCCCGAGCGCGTCATCAATCGCCAGGTGCAGGTAGCCTACCAGTCGGGCGCAGTTGTTGTTACCCTGCCCAGGGTTAAGGGCTGGGGGCAGCGGCTGAGCCAGGGCTGGCAGCGATCGCGCCTGTGGCTCGGGCAGTCGATACAGTCTTTGGGCCAGCGATTTTTAGATCGGTAACAGAATCTAAAGCCTAGGTGAGGAAAAGGTAGCAGCTGTCACCATCTGATCGACACTGGGGTGACGACTAGACCTAGGATTGACGCCCTATTATGAGTGACTTCGACGATTTTCTCCGCCATAAGTACGCCTACGTAGCTATTGGTGAGTTCAAGCCCGGCTGTTTTAGTGAAGCCCGCCAGCTCTACGAGAAGGCCGTCTCCACCTATGCTAAGGGTTTTCAGGGTGCCTATCTGCTACAGGAACCCGGCAGCGATCGCGGTATCGCCATTATCTTGTGGGACAGCATTGAAAACATGGACGGCCACCAGGACGTAGTTTATCAACAGACCTTAGGCAAAATTGCCCACCTGTTCGCAACCCCGCCAACCACGGCCTTTTACGAAGTGTGCAGTGAGATTGGCCTACCCCAGATGTTAGCCGCCGCCATGGGCCAGGCCAGCCGCTGAGCCAGGTAGTAGGCAATCCTACTCTAGCTACTTAGCGCCAGTAAGCCTAAGGCCAGATCAGCAGAGGACAGGGGTGCGGCCTCGGCCAGTTTCCGGATCGAGCGGCGGCTTTGCATCAGTCTGCTGAGACTTGCGCTTAGGCTTTGCATTTAACACTTGTGTTTAAATACAAAGCCTTCAAAAAAGTCGCTCTAGTTTCTAAAACTGGGATAAGCTAATTGGCGATGTTCGCTGCTCCTACGATCGCGATTTAAACCATGAACGGTCGACACCGCACCCCGCTACGGCTGTCTTTCGGTGCTCGGTTCGAACCCCTTTGGGTGAGAGCTGTAGCCAGCTTCACTAGAATCTTCAAGATACTGCCTCAACCTAAGGCCCTGCTGGGGTTAGGCATTGCTACCGCCATGGCGGTAGCGGTAGTTGCGCCGCGATCGGTGCCAACGGCCAGTGCCCAGGATATTGCCACCGCCCTGTGGACTCGGGCCTCATTTCCCGTCGAGAATTTCCAAACCTACACTTCTCCTTTTGGCTACCGCAGTGACCCCTACGGCGGTAACTCTCGCTTTCACTACGGCCTTGATCTAGCGGCCCCCAACGGCAGCTACATCCGCAACTGGTGGGGCGGCGAAGTGCTCTGGGTCGAGGGCTCAGGAGCCTGCGGCACCTCCATTGCCATCAAGTCAGGTGAATGGACCCACATCTACTGCCACATGCAGGGCCACGTCGAAGGCAGAGGCAAAAGCAAAGTCATGGTCGATCGCGACGGCGGCATTCAGCTTAGGCCGGGACAGACGGTGCCCGCTGGAGCCCGCATCGGTCGTGTAGGAATGACCGGTCGCACCACTGGGCCACACCT
>JBARUP010000628.1:0-2289 GCA_049645805.1 Nodosilinea sp. | reverse complement strand
AACCAAAATCAAACCTGGCGAAGACATACAAGGCTCTGGGCCAGCATCGTCTATAACTGTATCGCTTTAGCAACTGTATCGCTTTAGCCACCCAGGTGGAGCTGGGGCCAAGCTATAGCTGCCGCTCGACCTGCACCATCCGCCGATAGGCTAGCCAGCCAGCTAGTACCATAGCCCCGGCAAAGGCGGCTAGAAACCTGACGTGGGTGCCAACTTCGGCTAGGGTACTGCCCTCGACAACAACCCCAGACAGAGCCTGAATCATGTGATAGATCGGGTTAAACCGGGTGAGCTGGGCTAGGGAGTCGGGGAAAAAGGCCGTAGGTAAGAACGTCCCCCCTAAAATCATTAGCGGAATGCCAAAGGCGGCGATGAGGGCATTAACATCCTCAGTGCGGCGGGCCAGCTGGGTGCCCAGCATAAACCCTACCCCAACGTAGGCGGCAATGCTGAGCAGCACAATCAGCAGATTAGCCCACGGGGTGCCGCCGAGGCTGGCTCCGTAGAACAGGGCGATCGCATAGACTAGTGTCGCCTGCCCCAGCCCAATCACCCCGTAGGCCAGACAAATACCGAGAAAGTACGACACCCCGCTCAGGGGCGACAGAAACAGGCGCTTCAACGTCTTTTGCTCGCGTTCAGACACTACCGTTGCCACGCTTCCCCCCAGAGCGCTGAAAAACAGCGCCGCCCCAACTAGGGTTGAAGGAGCGGCTTGGGTATAGGCCTCAGCCAGAGGAATCTGCAGCCGCTCCTGCAAAATTAAGCTGTTGAGAACGAGCAGCAGTACCGGAAAAATGGCCCAAAAGATCAGGCTCCGCCGCCGCCGCCACAGCTCAACTAAAATGCGCTGGGCAACCGCTAGGGTCTCTCGCACGTATTTCATCAGGGTGAGTAGACTGTAAAGGCAACTTAATATTAGTCTGTAAAGGGTTTCAAAGGTTTTTCCATGCGGGATCCAGTCTCCTCTGGCCGGGAGCTTTGGATGCCTCCACTCGCAGGGGAGATTGTGTTACCTTTAATGCCCAAGTCGCTCTCCGCACACCCTTGGCAGCACTCCCAAGGCGAGTTTGACCTAAGCAACGCCTACAACTTCAGATGAGTCAATCCTTAGAGGGGCTATTTGCCCAAACTTTTGCCCGTCGCCACGTCCTCAGGCTCTTTGGTATCGGAGGTATTGCGGCACTACTGGGCTACTCTCGACTAAGCAAGCCTCAGCCTACGGTATTTCAGCGCGATCGCCTAGAGCTTCCCACCCAGGTGGGGCGACCCACAACGGCCGTAATCATTGGCGGTGGGCTGGCGGGTCTGGCCGCTGCCTACGAGCTGAGCCAGCGTGGGGTAGTGGTGACGCTGCTGGAGCGATCGCCCCAGCTCGGCGGCAAAATTGCCAGCTGGCCGATCCAGGTAGGCGACGACCACTTCATGATGGAGCACGGCTTCCACGGCTTCTTTCCGCAGTACTACAACCTGTTTGGCATTGTTGACGAACTCAACATCCGGCAGAATTTTAAGTCTCTCGACTACTATTCGCTGGTTTACAAAGAGCACTACGACCCCGAGGTATTCCGTCCCAGCAACTCGGCGTTTCCGTGGAATATTGTCGATCTGGCTATTTCATCCTCGAACCGGCTGGAGTGGGGCATCAACCTGACTCACCTTAAGCATCTCCAGGTGTTTCGAGAAATTACCGGCTTTCGCAACCCCCAAACCTACCAGCGCCTCGACGACATATCGGTGACCGAGTGGGTCGGCAATGACTTTCCCAGCGGGCTATACGACCTCTATTTCTTACCCTTTGCCAAATCTAGCCTTAACGCCCCCGACGCGCTCAGCGCCGGGGAGCTGATGCAGTTTTTTCACTTCTATTTCTTTGGTAACCCCGAAGGTCTAGCCTTTAACGGCACCTGCCAAGACATGGGGCGATCGCTGGTTGACCCAATGGTGGCGGCGATCAAAGCCAACGGCGGCCAGGTGCTTACCGGCGTCACCGTTAGCCAGGTAGCTTGGGAATCGGGCCAGGTGGCTGGGGTTACCTACCAAAAAGGCAGCGTTGCCAGCAACCCGGTGCCCTTCTGGGTAGAGCGCAACCCCCTGCTGAGTTCAGAGGGCATGGAGTATTTCGGGGCGGGCGATCGGGTTTACTCGGTAGCGCTGGGGGCTAGCACTGCCCTGTCGCTAACCTGCACCCACCAGGGCTGTAGCGTGCAGCGCCAGGTCGAGTTTAGTGAAGGCACCAGTGGGGACACCAGTGGGGGCTACCTCTGCCCCTGCCACGGGGCCGCATAC
>JBARUP010000627.1:0-1952 GCA_049645805.1 Nodosilinea sp. | reverse complement strand
ACACAGAGACGGGCTGTAGGCTCTTCGCTCACCCCAGCGTCCTAAAGCTTACCGAGAAGAAATCATGCTTAACTTTCAGCCCTTAGGCTTTATTCAGCAGGCCTTGGCTACCGACCTGGGCGTGATGGCCTACTATACCCCTAGCGGCTGGCCTTGGCAGGAAGACAAGGCCCCTCGTGTGCCCATTGTGTTCTTGCACAGCCTGGGCGGCGGTTCCTCTGCCTTTGAGTGGTCAAAGGTTTATGCTGCCTTTGGCGCTACCCACCGAGTTATCGCTCCCGATCTAATTGGCTGGGGCCAGTCGACCCACCCAGCCCGCGCCTACTCAGTAGACGATTACCACTACATGATCACCCACCTGCTGGAGTCGGTGGCCGAGACTCCTGCTTTAGTAGCCGCGACTTCTCTCACCGCCGGGGTTGTGATTCGTCTGGCTGCTAAACGACCTGATTTATTCAAAGGCCTGTTTTTAGTATCGCCCTCTGGCAACAGCGACTTTGGGCGCGACTATAAGACGAGCCTACCCGCACGACTAGCGGGCACTCCTGGAGTAGATCAGCTGCTGTACCAGGTGGGGGCAGCCAATGAACTAGCGGTGCGATCGTTTCTCTCAACATTTTTGTTCGCCGATTCTCGCCGCATTACCCCAGAGACCGTGCAGGCTTACCTAACCTGTACCCAGCAGCCCAATGCCGAGTATGCCGCTCTAGCTTCCCTCAACGGAGATATCAGCTTTGATTTGTCTCGCTACATGGGGCAGCTTCAAACTCCGACGACCTTTGTGCTGGGCACCGGGTCGCGGTTTTCGGCCCCGGCAATGGTTAAGCGGCTGGCTAGCCTCAATCCCCAGTCCGTACAGCATGTGATCGAAATCGCCGACTCTGGCGTATTGCCCCACGTTGAGCATCCTGCCGTAGTCGTGGGGCTATTACGGCAGTTCTTGGCTTCCCATCGCGGCGAAAGCTAGGTGTTGCCCCGCTTTGTATAGCTCACTCAGCTACGCCTCAGTTGCGCGCCAGCCACTTCTGGCCATTGAGCCGTCGTAGGGTAAACAATACCAGCAGGTCGAGGGTAATCCTGCGCTCGTCACCCATAAACTGCTCAATGGTGCTGGGCTGAGAGCCTTTATCAGCGTAGTAGAACAGCTTGGGGCCTGTGATATCCTCTTTGGTAAAAGCAATATTGAACTGGCGATCGCCGCGCTGCCACTTGCCCTTAACGTGCCAGTACTCCTCCCCGTCGCTAACCCCGAACACCTTTAAAGGCTGCTGGTCGAGGGAGAGCTGAATATCGTCAATGCCCTTTTCCTTCAGGGCTGTCTCTAGGGACGGGATGAAGTGCTCCTGAATGAACTCAGGAAAGGGCTTGTCTTCAAGCTTGGGGGGCTTTTCCTTTTTTGCGGCCTTAGGGGGAGCCTTTGCCTCAGGCGAGGATTCGGCAGCTTTAGCTTCTGCCGCTTTGGGAGACGCTGCCTCTGTCTCTGCTGAGGCGGATGAGCCCTCCGCAGGAGCAGAATCTGCCGAAGGAGTTTTGTCGTCAGCCATAGTCTCGTCAGCCATAAACCGAAAACCTAAAACAGCAATGAGGTTGCACCCAGCGAACCGGGCTACGGGCTTAGTCTTTCCCAATATTAGAGGAAAGGTCTTTAAAACGCATGGCCTATTCAATACCAAAGCAGCGTCTGCGTGACGGTTAGATGCTGCTTTGGTGTTTGCCCGCTGGTCTTAAGGCTAGCCTTGGGGAGTGAGCAGCATATCTTTGCGAACCGTAGCTACATCAGATGACAACCTGCCGCTGTGATGGGGAATGCCCACCGCCGCTAGGTCGCTTTCGACCATCAGATGAACTAGCTGCTCAAAGGTGACGCTCGGTTCCCAGCCAAGGCTTTGGCGAGCCTTGGCAGCATCGCCAATCAGCAGGTCAACCTCAGCAGGCCGCAGGTAGCGGGGGTC
>JBARUP010000626.1:0-6411 GCA_049645805.1 Nodosilinea sp. | reverse complement strand
GGGTAGACCACGCTGGGGTTGGCTAGCTCGGTGAGGCGATGGCGCATTTTTGGAGTATCGAGCTCGACGCAGGTCTGCTGCCAGGGAACGCCATTCTTCTCGGCAGTTTTGATCATCACCTGGCGAGCCTGACGCTTCATGAGCGCGTAGAGGGCCGGGGTTTGAATAGCGCGGTTGACGAGTCGCGAGAGCAGGTCATCGCCAGCCCAGTCGGGCTTAAGCTTAGTTGTGGTCATGGGCGATATATTCAAGGGGTTCTGAGGCTACTGTACCGGATCAGGACGGCAGCAGGCGCAGGCAGCCCCTGGAGGAGTATCTTCTACAACAAGCCTGCTTGAGCTCTCAAGAGCCGAACTACTAAGGGACGCTATCCGGCTGCGGACGGCTTCCTTCACCTCACTTGCTATCTCTTCATCTAAATACTTGTCATTGACAAAGACCAATAGAAGAATCGGTGATTTTTTTATTAGTCAAGGTGATACAGTTTTAACCATAGACTTTTGTCGATGATAAAATATTTATCATTTATCCAAATCAATTGAGGATTTAGGTGCTGCGATGGGCATCACGAACCGGATCCACTTCCGCAATGCGCGCGGAGATATTTTTGGAGGGGTCACCGCTGCGGTGATTGCCCTGCCAATGGCGCTAGCCTTTGGCGTTGCCTCGGGAGCCGGAGCCGCCTCTGGCCTCTACGGGGCTGTGCTAGTGGGATTTTTTGCGGCGCTGTTTGGGGGCACGCCGACGCTGATTTCAGAGCCGACGGGGCCGATGACGGTGGTGTTTACCGCCGTCATTGCCCAGCTGATTGCCGCCAATCCTGAAAACGGTATGGCCATGGCCTTTACCGTGGTCATTCTGGCGGGGATTTTCCAGCTTATCTTTGGGATCCTTAAGCTGGGCCGCTACGTCACCCTGATGCCCTACCCGGTCATTTCGGGCTTTATGTCAGGCATTGGGATAATTCTCATCATCATGCAGCTAGGGCCGTTCTTGGGCCAGGCCTCCCCAAGGGGCGGCGTGGTAGGTACGCTCACCAACCTACCTGTGCTGGTAAACAACCTTAATCCACCGGAGGTAATCCTAAGCGTATTGACGCTGCTAGTGCTGTTTTTCTTCCCAAAACAGCTCAAGCGCTGGGTGCCGCCTCAGCTGGTGGTGCTGGTAGTAGGCACGCTGCTGGCTATGGCGCTGTTTGCCAATACTAATCTGCGCTTGATCGGCGATATCCCGACCGGGTTGCCGTCTTTGCAGATGCCGGTATTTAGCAGCGCCCAGCTGCAAACTATGCTGATTAACGGCTTGGTGTTGGGCATGCTGGGCTGCATCGACGCCCTGCTGACGGCGATGATTGCCGACAGCATTACCCGCACCCAGAGCGACGCCAATAAAGAACTGATCGGCCAGGGCTTGGGCAACATAGTGTCGGGTTTGTTTGGTGGTATGCCCGGTGCTGGTGCCACTATGGGCACAGTCGTCAATATTCAGGCCGGGGGCCGTACGGCCCTATCGGGTATAGTTCGGGCCGGTATTTTGCTGGTGGTAGTGCTGTGGGCAGCGCCGCTGACTAGGGTCATTCCTCTGGCCGTGCTGGCCGGTATTGCAGTCAAGGTCGGTTTCGATATTCTCGACTGGAGCTTCTTGAAGCGGGCCCACAACGTGTCGTGGAAAGGCACCGCCATTATGTATGGCGTGATGTTTCTGACGGTGTTTGTGGACTTGATTGTAGCCGTGGGCGTTGGGGTATTTATTGCCAACATTCTCACCATCGATCGCCTCACTAAACTCCAGTCTGACCAGGTGAAGGCCATTACTGACTTTGACGAAGATGTGCCTCTGTCTGAAGAAGACAAGGCGCTGATGGACCAAGCCAACGGCCGAGTGCTCGTGTTTCACCTCAGCGGACCGATGATCTTTGGGGTAGCGCGAGCTATTGCCCAAGAGCATACGGCCATGGATGCCCACGAAGTGCTGATTGTGGATTTGCAGGATGTACCCCACCTGGGCGTCACAGCGGCTCTAGCACTGGAGAGTGCCATTCGAGACGCCAGTGATGCTGGCCGCCCCGTATTTCTGTCGGGGGCTCAGGGTAAAACTCTAGAACGTCTCGAAAATTTGGGACTTCTAAAGATCGTGCTACCCGATCACCTCACCGCGACCCGCACCGACGCGCTGAGGGCGGCAGTACGGCTACTGGCGGCTAGAGATGGAGTCGAGCCTCGGGTTGCCGCTGAACCCCTAATCGGCAGCGACTTAGGTCCGGCGGCGATTTAGGTCCGGCGGCAGGAGTGGGTTCATGTTAGGTAAGCCTACTTCTGCCGAACGAACTAGGACAATTAGTTTTTGTCTGAAAAAATTGTTTTAAGGGCGGGGTGAGGCTTAAGTCCTAGGCTGATCTAACCCTGCTCAGGCTTTACATCAAGATTTTTTATCCTTATCCCAGACCGTGCTCTAGAGGCGCTGTTCCACCTCGTGAAGCGGGTTTCGCTTACTGAAAATCAGTGCTGCCGTCGTTATCTTTAGGAGATATCAATGCTGCTGTCTAACATAAACGTAGTTTCTGCGCTGTCCTGGCTGTCCTGGCCAGATTTCCTATCTGCTACGCCTCTAGCGGCGGCAATTTCAGAAACTGAGGCTGGCCCCATAGTGCTGGCCGGGGTGCTGCTTAGTCTAGTAGTTATTTACATCGCTAGCAAACTGGGCGGAGAACTCTCGCGGATGCTAGATCTGCCGCCAGTGCTGGGGGAGCTAGTAGCCGGAGTCGTTGTCGGAGCTTCGGCTCTGCACCTGATTGTGTTTCCCGAAAGCGGAGCAGTGGCAGCAGATTCACAGCTGATGGGGCTGCTGCAGTGGCTGAGCGGGCTGACCCCTGAGGCGGCAACTGAAGTGTTCCACAGCCAGAGCGAAGTTATCTCAGTGCTAGCAGAGCTAGGAGTGATCATTCTGCTGTTTGAGATCGGGCTTGAATCTGATCTACGAGAGCTGCAGAAGGTTGGCTACCAGGCGGCGATCGTGGCGGTTGTTGGAGTAGCAGCTCCCTTTTCGCTAGGTACGGCAGGGCTAATGCTGCTGTTTCACGTCGCAGCAATTCCGGCGATTTTTGCCGGGGCGGCGCTAACGGCAACGAGTATTGGCATTACCTCGAAGGTGCTGTCGGAGATTGGCCAGCTAAAATCATCAGAAGGGCAGATCATTGTCGGCGCGGCTGTGATTGATGACGTGTTGGGCATCATTGTGCTAGCCGTGGTGGCGAGCCTAGCCAAGACCGGCGAAATCGATGTAATGAATGTGATTTACCTCATTCTTAGCGCTACGGGGTTTTTGCTGGGAGCGATTTTCTTAGGCAAGTTCTTTAACCAGTCGTTTGTGACGATCGCCGATAAGCTGCAAACTCGCGGCAACCTGGTTATTCCTGCTATTACCTTTGCGTTTTTGATGGCCTTCTTTGCCAACGTCATTCACCTAGAAGCGATTCTCGGTGCCTTTGCTGCAGGCCTGGTGCTCGATGAAACCGACAAGCGTAAGGAGCTTGATCTCCAGATCATGCCCATTGCCGATATCTTGGTGCCAATCTTCTTTGTCACTGTAGGCGCTAAGGCTGACCTTGGGGTGCTAAATCCGGCTGTTGCGGCCAATCGGGAAGGCCTGGTAATTGCTGTCTTTTTGCTGGCAGTAGCCATTGTTGGCAAGGTAATTACCGGGTGGACAACCTTTGGTCAGCCTCTCAACAGACTGGCGATCGGCATTGGTATGGTGCCTCGTGGTGAAGTGGGGTTAGTATTTGCCGGCATTGGTTCAGCCAGCGGAGTGCTGAGTAAGCCCCTAGAGGCGGCGATTATTATCATGGTGATTGCAACCACCTTCCTCGCCCCACCGTTCTTACGCATTGCATTCAAGAGCAGCGAGGCTGACGCAGCGGAGATAGCCGCGCCTTAGTCTGCATTAGCGATACTCTTTGCCTTCTATACTGTGCTTTCAAAGGCCGCTGCCCAAACGCCGAGGCTGCTTCTGCTCAGCGACAGGATAGAACTGTGCTTGCTCGAGTTATGCCACTGAACTTTAGTTTTCTGGTTGTGGGCTGAACCCCTGTCAAATTCGCCCTAACTCCTTAATTTCCTATTTTCGCTAACCCGTTCTACTACCCGTGATCCATGCTCTACGCCTGCGTTTACATTACTATCCTGCTGGGTTTCTTTGGCATTTTGCTTAAAGAAAACCTAGTTATGAAAATTATCGCGATGGACGTTATGAGCACTGGGGTAATTGCCCTGTTTGTGCTGGTAGCAGCCCAGGGCGGTACCTACACGCCGATTTTGACCGATATGACTCAGCTGGACTATGCCGACCCGGTGCCTCAGGCAGTGATTCTGACGGCGATCGTGATTGGCTTCTCGATTCAGGCGCTGATGCTGGTAGGGGTGATGAAGCTAGCGCGCGATAACCCTACCTTGGAAACCCATGCGATTGAGGAGGAGTACCGGCCATGACCCTCTGGACGATGCTGTGGATCGCGCTGCCGTTTTTGGCGGGGTTTAGCATCTATCTGCTGCCTCGAGGCGATCGCCCCGACGCGACATTCGATCAGCGCCTTCTTGCTCTGGCCGTTACTTTGACGTCGCTGGCCTACGCTATGGCGTTGTTCTGGCAGCCTAACCCCCTAGAGTGGCAACTGCTCGACAGTTTCGGCGTCACGCTGATGGCCGACAGCCTCAGCGGCTTTTTCATTCTCACCAATGCTCTGGTGACGGCGGCGGTTGTGCTCTACTGCTGGACCACCGGTAAGACTGGCTTTTTTTACACCCAATTAGTCATTCTCCACGGTAGCGTCAACGCGGTGTTTATTTGCGCCGATCTGATCAGCCTCTACGTGGCCCTGGAGGTGATCGGCATCGCTGCCTTTTTGCTGATTGCCTATCCTCGCAGCAACCGCAGCCTTTGGGTTGCCATCCGCTACTTGTTCGTCAGCAACACCGCGATGCTGTTTTACTTAATGGGAGCGGTGCTGGTTTACCAGAACTATCGGTCTTTTGCCTTTACCGGGCTGCGCGGTGCCTCACCTGAGGCGCTGGCGCTCATTTTTCTGGGTCTGCTGGCCAAGGGCGGCATTTTTGTCTCGGGGCTGTGGCTGCCCCTGACCCACGCTGAGGCAGAAAGCCCGGTCTCGGCGATGCTATCGGGGGTGGTGGTCAAGGCAGGGGTGTTTCCCCTTGTGCGCTGTGCCTTGATGGTGGAGGAGTTGAGCCCGGTTATCCGTCTGTTTGGGGTGGCGGCAGCGCTACTAGGCATCCTCTATGCCCTAGTTGAGACCGACGCCAAACGGGTGCTGGCCTGCAGCACGCTCTCTCAGCTGGGCTGGATGCTAGCCGTGCCAGAAACCGCCGGTCTCTACGCCCTGGCCCATGGGTTAGGCAAAGCAGCACTTTTTTTACCCGTCGGCAATTTACCGAGTCGTAACTTAGGGCTGCTTAGACAGCAGCCCATCGACACGAGCCTCTGGATTCCCCTGGTCCTGAGCAGTCTTTCCATTTCGGGATTCCCGCTGTTTGCGGGTTTTAGCGCTAAGATGCTGACGCTCAAATACGCCTTACCCTGGCAGACCATTGTCTTGAATGGGGCAGCTGTGGGTACCGCTACCCTCTACGCAAAATTCATTTTCTTGCCCCACCAATCGATCGAGAAGTACGATCACTGGAGGGCTAAACCAGGTCTGTGGATAGCCTTAGCTCTGCTGCTGGGGTCGTTGCTTGTCGCCAATATCGGCTATCTAGAGGCCTACGCTGCACCAACTATCATCAAGGCTTTGGTGGTTATTGCTGCTGGTTTTCTAATTCATCAGCTGCTGATTCAACGGATTCCCCTAACTCTGCCCCGCGAGATGGAAAAGTTTGAGCACCTGATTGGGGGAATGAGCCTGATGCTGGTTGTGCTGTTTTGGATGGCGTGGTCATGGCTAGTATAAGTACCTACGTCAATTTGGGGTACCAGTCATGATGCTCTGGACCATACTGTGGATCGCGCTGCCGTTTTTTGTGGGGTTTGGCATCTATCTGCTGCCCCAGGGCGATGGCCCCTTGGGGCCGGTCTCTGACCATCGTGTTTTGGTTCTGGGCGTATCGCTAGTGTCGATGATTTACGCCCTAGCCCTGTTTTGGCAGTCTGTCCCCCTAGAGTGGCACCTGCTCGATAGCTTTGGCGTCACGCTGATGGCCGATAGTCTCAGCGGGTTTTTTATCCTCACTAACGCCTTGGTAACGGCGGCGGTGATTCTCTACTGCTGGTATCGGGATAAGACCACATTTTTCTATACCCAGGTGATCGTTCTCCACGGCAGCGTCAACGCTGCCTTTATCTGCGCCGATTTGATCAGCCTCTACATGGCTTTGGAGGTAATTGGCATTGCTACCTTTTTAC
>JBARUP010000625.1:0-1885 GCA_049645805.1 Nodosilinea sp. | reverse complement strand
CTGTAAAGGCCTCGGCTAGGCTGTCGTCGGTGTAGTTAGCCCAGGTATAGATGTGCAGAGTTCCGTCGCTGCCGCCGCTGTTGGAGGACGGACCAGCTAAGTTTTGGCGACAGTTGGCGGCAGTGAGCCCAGCTACAACCGCCGCCGACCCCTGCAAAAATCGCCGCCGACTCAGGGCTTGACGGCGCGAGTAGGGGGAAGTCAGGAGTCGCTTTACAGACACAGTATTCTCCAAGGGGCTAATCAGGTGGGCAGCGTTGGTGGAGTGAGGGAGAGCAACCCTCATTAGTTTCCTAGTATATGAGGATGCGTCCTCAGCGGATGGGTTTAGATCACGGGCAATTGGGTTTTATCGGCTGTGTTTGTTCAGACCGGACAACTGCGCCGAGTTTCTGTGCTTATACGGCGTCTAGCACCAGGCAGTCGTCGGCAGTCCAGGAGACGTAGACGGAGCTATCTATAGCGAGGGAATCCTCGCTCTGGTTGGGCCGACGCACCGTGAGAGCCTCGCCTGAGCTGAGATGGATAACGTAGTGTCGATGAGTGCCCAGGTACATCAAGTGGCTGACCTGCCCCCGGTAGCAGTTGCCCCCAACGCCTGGAGTAGGGCTAAGGGTTATTTTTTCAGGCCGAATGCTGACTACAACATCTCGCAGACTGGGGCTGGAACCGGCGGTTCGGGCTAGCACCCGCAGCCCGCTCTCGGTAGTGATCTGCACTTGGGCGGGGTCAGCCTGCTCTACGCGCCCCGGCAGCAGGTTGGTATCGCCAATAAAGTCAGCCACAAAAGGCGTACGGGGCCGGTCGTAAATATCGCTAGGACTGCCGATTTGCTCAATCTGGCCGTTGTTCATAACGGCGATGCGGTCAGACAGCGACAGAGCTTCTTCTTGGTCGTGGGTGACCATAACAAAGGTGATGCCCAGCTGTCGGTGCAGGTTGGCTAGCTCTACCTGCATTTGCTTGCGCAGTTTTTGATCGAGGGCACCTAGGGGCTCGTCCAGCAGCATTACCGCCGGACGGTTGACCAGGGCGCGGGCTAGGGCAACGCGCTGCTGCTGCCCCCCAGAGAGCTGCGCTGGGTAGCGGCTGGCCATGGTTTCCATGCGAACCAGGCGCAGAGCGTCTGCTACGCGATCGCGCACCTGAGCCGCACCCAGCCGCCGAATCTTGAGGCCAAAGGCAATGTTGTCTTTAACGCTCATGTGGTCGAACAGAGCGTAGCTCTGAAACACGGTGTTGACCGGTCGGCGGTGGGCAGGCACGGTGCTTACGTTGGTGCCCTGAATTAGCACCTCTCCTGCGGTGGGGGCCTCAAAGCCCGCAACCAGGCGCAGAGTAGTGGTTTTGCCGCAGCCAGAAGGACCCAAAATGCTAAAAAACTCGCCCTGGCGAATCGCCAAATCGAGCTGCCGCACCGCCGTGTCTGACCCAAAGATCTTGACCACCTGGCGCAGCTCAACGTCGGGCTGAGTCTCTATAGTTGATGTCTTCGCTGACGACTGAACCGTTTGGGCCATAGCTTTGTCTCCCTGGGCTCACCCTAACATTAGCAATCGCACCGGGCCTGTAGGACGATGTTGTCTCTACTTTACCCACTCCAGCGATCGTCGGTGCATTCTGCCTCTCAAAGGCTGCACTGCTCGCTCTAGCCGCCTTTCTGAACTCTTTCTGCGGGGCTAGAAAGCGGACCTTGACGAGTCTGCAAAACGCTACTATGGCACTGTATAGTGCTCCTGGGTATAGAGATGGCAGACATGGCCGCAAAACGTGTTCCTGCGTGGCAGCGTCGCCCTATTTTGGCGAGCGGGCTGCTGGCGGTGGTGGCAGGAGCTGCGATCGCGGGGTGTCGGCCAAGTGCGCCACCGCCAGCAGCCGTTGTGCC
>JBARUP010000624.1:0-1678 GCA_049645805.1 Nodosilinea sp. | reverse complement strand
TGCCTCCGCCAGCGGCGCACCGAACCTACAAACCGTTCAAAACTGTTGAGGGTAAGGCAAGCCAGCTAAGCCAACCGTTCTGGCCGCGGCCAGAACGATATCCGACTTTTCTAGTCGGGTATGTTTGACCAGATCTTGTGCTCGGTGCTACGTTTTGATTAACTAATTCAGCTTGTTAGCTGCCTGCCCCACGATCGCCCTAAGGGAAACCCAACGAGAACTTGCTATGACGCAGTCCATCGAACGCTCCATCGTTACTAAGCCTACTTTTTCCTTCCTCAAATGCCGTGAGTGTGGCGAGACCTACGATTTGGGCGCTAAGCACGTGTGTGAGGACGTCTGCTTTGGTCCGCTTGAGGTGGCCTACGACTACGATGCTATTCGCCAGCGAGTGACTCGCAGTACTATTCAGGCAGGGCCGCTATCGATCTGGCGCTACAAAGATTTTCTACCCGTTAGCACCGATACCCCCATCGATGTGGGCACGGGCATGACGCCGCTAGTGCGCTCCAATCGCCTCGCTCGGCAGCTGGGGCTAAAAGAACTCTATATAAAGAACGATGCGGTCAACATGCCCACTCTGAGCTTCAAAGACCGAGTGGTGTCTGTGGCGCTGACTCGGGCTCAAGAGCTAGGGTTTACTACGGTTTCCTGCGCTAGCACGGGTAATCTGGCCAACTCTACAGCGGCCATTGCGGCCCACGCCGGGCTGGACTGCTGTGTCTTTATCCCCTCTGATCTAGAGGCTGGTAAAGTGCTGGGCACCCTGATTTACAACCCTACCGTTATGGCTGTGCAGGGTAACTACGACCAGGTCAATCGCCTCTGTTCTGAAGTCGCCAACACCCACGGCTGGGGCTTTGTCAATATCAACTTGCGCCCCTACTACTCCGAAGGCTCCAAAACGCTGGGTTATGAAGTGGCTGAGCAGCTAGGCTGGCGTCTGCCCGACCATATCGTAGCGCCTCTGGCCTCGGGCTCTCTGTTCACTAAGATCCACAAGGGGTTTCAGGAGTTTGTGAAGGTGGGTTTGGTAGATGATAAGCCAGTGCGCTTCAGCGGAGCCCAGGCGGAAGGCTGCTCTCCTATCGCCCAGGCGTTTAGAGAGGGCCGAGATTTTGTTACGCCGGTGAAGCCCAGCACCATTGCTAAATCACTCGCTATCGGCAACCCCGCAGACGGTATCTATGCCCTCGATATTGCCCGCAAGACTAGCGGCAACATTGAATCGGTTACCGATGCCGAGATTATTGAGGGCATGAAGCTGCTGGCCGAAACTGAAGGCATTTTCACCGAAACCGCTGGCGGTACTACCATCGCGGTACTTAAGAAGCTCGTAGAAGCTGGCAAAATTGACCCTGACGAGTCGACCGTGGTGTATATCACCGGCAACGGTTTAAAGACGCAGGAGGCAGTGCAAGGCTATATTGGCGAAACCTTTACCATTGAGCCCAAGCTCGACAGCTTCGAGCGGGCTCTGGAGCGTTCTCGTACCCTAGAGCGGCTAGAGTGGCAGCCGGTGCTGGTCTAGCGCTATCTTTGCTCCGGGCTGAGTCGATCTGGCTTAGCCTGCCCAGTCTCACAGCGATCGCTGTGAGATCATTGCTTGGTTGAATTGCTTGATTAATTAGACTCCAAACCTAAATACCATGGCTGTAAAAGTACTCATTCCGACTCC
>JBARUP010000623.1:0-6331 GCA_049645805.1 Nodosilinea sp. | reverse complement strand
CAGCCCAGGCCGGATGGCTCAGCAGCGAGGCCATCATTCGTACGCCCCGCAGCTGGTTTGTCAGCGGCAGATGGCCATCAGGAGCACTCAAATCCCAGGTAAAGCCGCCGGGGTAGCGGGTCCAGATATTGTCATCTTTCCAGGCTATGCGAGTCCAGAGTTTTTCCCAGTTTTGGCCCAGGCCGAGCCAGATGCGCCGCTGCACCGAGAAGCCAAATTTGCCCTCAGAGTAGGCCAGCCACAGGCGGTCGATAGTCTGCAAATCGACTGCCGAAACTTGGTCGACCTCGGTGAAGTAGACCCACTTGCGTTTAACAGCCGCTGGCCCTGCTAGTTCGCACAGCTTCGCTAGGGTCAGTCGATCGGCTTCCTCAAAGTCTTGCTGCACCAGTAGCTCCTGCAGCAGCCCGTAGTCAACGCTCTGCTCCGACGGCACAGCCAGCCTCCCCTGTGGCCAGTGCTGGGTAAGCAGCCCGCGCAGCTCATCCTGCTCTGTGGCGTAGAGCACCTGAAACATCTTGCCGTCTAGAATTGTCGGTGGCTCATCCTGGCGTTCTACTAAGGTGGTGGTCAGCACCTCAAGCCCATCCTGCCCTAGGGCCAGCAGCTCGTGCACCGCTGAAAGCTGCTTCTTCAGCGAGTCGCCCTGCAGCTGAGTACGCAAATTAACCAGTGTGTCGCTGTCCGAAACCATAAATATTGCTAACGTCAGCCATAGGAGTGCCCTCTGCCTATGATATGGCATGAGCGACGGCTCCATACCTTACTCACCGCTTCGCTTCCTCCGGTAGGCAGTACCCTCGCTCAAAGGCATAGCGCACAATCTGCGAGCGGTTTTCTAAGCCGAGCTTGGTGAGCATGTTGCTGAGATGGGTCTGCACCGTGCGGGGGCTGAGAAAAAGCCGTTTGCCGATTTGCTTATTGGTGAAACCTTGGGCAACTTCCCAGAAAACTCGCTCCTCAGCTGGGGTAAGGGGAAGAGGGGCCGGGCTAGCGGCAGTTTGTGCGGCCAAGCGATCGAGGGCGCTGCGGAAGCGCTGCGATCGCGCGATCGCCCCTCTAACCTTGGCAATTAGCTCATTAGCCGAGAAGGGCTTGACTAAGTAATCATCGGCCCCAATTAGGTGTCCCTGCACCCGATTGGTTATCTCTCCCAAGTTAGAGAGGAAGATAAAGGGCACTGTTTCGCCTTCAGGCCGCGATCGCAGTAGACGGCAAAACTCAAACCCGCTCATGCCGGGCATCATCACATCCGATACTACGACATCAGCGTTTTTAGTCGTCAGCAGCTCTAGGGCCTCCTTAGCTGAGCTGGCATTGACTACTTCAAAGCCCCTGTCTTGCAGGCGTCGGGTTAAGGCAAGCTGCATCGTGGGGTCGTCATCAACAATTAGAACAGTGCTCATTAGTTCAAAACTCCGAGAGTACATAGACTAAGAAACTAGGGGGAGCGCCGCAAAAAACCACTTAAAGATCAGCGGTTCGTCGTGGTGAGACTGCTAGCTCCGGGTTTGTAGAGCTGCATCGTTGGAGTCACGCACAGATTGCTTAGACCAGTGAGAGAACCTACTCTGGCCCTCTGGATCGAGGATTTCAGCCCTAGAACGAAATCGTTGTCAAACGAGCAAAATTGTAGGCTGAATCGCATTAGACTATGGGGTGTTTGATTAGCTTGCGGGCAATTTGCAATGTACGAACGGATCACTCCCCCGGCGGTAGGCGAACGTATAACGTTTAAGGATGGCGAGCCTACGGTGCCGGACACGCCTATCATTCCCTACATTCGTGGTGATGGAACGGGGGTTGATATTTGGACTGCAGCCCAGCGAGTGTTTGATGCGGCGGTGGCGGCAGCCTACGGCGGCGATCGCGAAATTGTCTGGTTTCGGGTCTATGCGGGCGACGAAGCCTGTGAGCAGTACGGCACCTACCAGTACCTGCCCGACGACACCCTCAAAGCCATCGAAGAATACGGCGTAGCCATTAAAGGCCCTCTCACCACCCCGGTGGGCGGCGGCATTCGCTCGCTGAACGTGGCCCTGCGGCAAATCAACGACCTCTACGCCTGCGTGCGCCCCTGTCAGTACTACGCGGGCACCCCTTCTCCCCACCGCAGCCCCGAGAAGCTCGACGTGATTATCTATCGGGAGAACACTGAAGATATTTATTTAGGTATCGAGTGGAAGCAGGGTGACCCCATTTGCGACCAGCTGATTCAATACCTCAACACCGAGCTAATCCCGGCCACCCCAGAGCACGGCAAAAAGCAGATTCCCCTCGACGCGGGCGTTGGCATCAAGCCGATTAGCAAAAGCGGCAGTCAGCGCTTGGTGCGCCGGGCCATGAAGCACGCCCTGCGCCTGCCCAAAGATAAGCAGCAGGTCACCTTGGTGCACAAGGGCAACATCATGAAGTACACCGAGGGTGCGTTCCGCGACTGGGGCTACGAGCTGGCCACCTCAGAGTTCCGGGCCGAGTGCGTCACCGAGCGCGAGTCGTGGGTGCTAGGCAACAAAGAAAAAAATCCCGACCTGTCTACCGAAGATAATGCCCGCCAGATCGAGCCCGGCTACGACGCGCTAACCCCCGAGAAAAAAGCGGCTATCTGTACCGAGGTCGAGGGTATTCTCGCCGATATTGGGAAGACCCACGGCGATGGCCAGTGGAAAGACAAGATCATGGTGAACGATCGCATTGCCGACAGCATTTTTCAGCAGATCCAGACCCGACCCGATGAGTACTCCATCTTGGCCACGATGAACCTGAACGGGGACTATCTGTCGGATGCGGCAGCGGCGATCGTCGGCGGCCTGGGCATGGGGCCAGGGGCCAACATTGGCGACACCTGCGCCATCTTTGAGGCTACCCACGGCACCGCCCCCAAGCACGCCGGGCTCGATCGCATTAACCCCGGCTCGGTTATTCTCTCCGGCGTCATGATGCTGGAGTATATGGGCTGGCAGGAGGCGGCTGACCTGATTAAAAAGGGGATCGGGCGGGCGATCGCCTCCCGCAAGGTGACCTACGACCTAGCCCGCCTCATGGAGCCGCCGGTTGACCCGCCGCTGAAGTGCTCCGAGTTTGCCGAAGCGATTGTTAAGCACTTCGATGATTGAGAATGGTCTTAGTGACTGGCCAAGGCGGGGGCTAGAAACGCGATCGCGGCGGCTACAACTACCCAGCGCAGGCAGCGTTTTACCAAGGCCACAAGCAGGCTCCTGCTGTGGTATCCTAGAAAAGTTGTCTAAATCGCACATTCGAATTTTCGGGTCTTTCCCGCTCTAGTTTTGGGAAAGCACGTTCGAATGGAGGATTAACCCGAAAGGAGTCAAAACCAAATGCCCGTCATTACTCTACCCGAGCTGCTTGAGTCTGGGGTTCACTTCGGCCACCAAACCCGCCGCTGGAATCCTAAGATGGATCAGTACATCTTCACCGCCCGCAACGGGGTTCATATTATTGACCTGGTGCAAACCGCCAGGCTGATGGAAGATGCTTATACCTTCGTTCGCGGTGCCGCTGAGCAGGGTCAAAAGTTTCTGTTTATTGGCACCAAGCGCCAGGCCGCCGGCATTGTGGCTCAAGAGTCTAGCCGCTGCGGCTCACACTACGTTAACCAGCGCTGGCTGGGCGGCATGCTCACCAACTGGGAAACCATTAAGTCTCGCGCCAACCGGCTTAAAGAGCTAGAGCGTATGGAAGAGCTGGGGGCTATTGACCTCCGCCCCAAAAAAGAGGCCGCCGTGCTGCGCCGCGAGCTAGAGAAGCTGCAAAAGTACCTAGGCGGGATCAAGACCATGCGCAAGGTGCCTGATGTCGCCATCATTGTTGACATCAAGCGGGAATACAACGCCGTATCTGAGTGCCAAAAACTCGGCATTCCGATCATCTCCCTGCTGGATACCAACTGCGATCCTGACGTAGTTGATGTCCCCATTCCCGGAAACGACGACGCTATCCGCTCTATCAAGCTCATTCTCGGCAAGCTGGCCGACGCCATCTACGAAGGCTCCCACGGCGGTCAAACGAGCAGCGATGACGATTTCGAAGACTACGATGGGGCCGAAGACGAGGAGTATGCTTACGAAGCTCCCGCCGCTGACGGCGGCGAAGAAAAAAGCTAGGTAACACTTTGTTTACTTGTTAGAAAGACCCTGTCGGCTGCTACGGGTTTCCCTGTGCCCCTTTAGCTAGGCGGATCGGGAAACCTTTAGCGGTCTCTGAAAGATGGCCCTGGGGGTTTAAGCTGAACTAAGGCATTCCCCTTTTGTTTGTATTGACGACGACAGTGCGTTAGGACGTTAAATCACCATGGCAGACATTTCTGCAAAGCTTGTCAAAGACCTGCGCGACAAGACCGGCGCAGGCATGATGAACTGTAAGAAAGCCCTAAAAGAGAACGAGGGCGACATTGAAAAGGCCATTGAGTGGCTTCGCCAGAAGGGTATTGCCTCAGCCTCAAAGAAAGAAGGCAGGGTTGCTGCCGAAGGCTTAGTCGATAGCTACATCCACACTGGTGGCCGAGTAGGCGTGCTGGTAGAGATTAACTGCGAAACTGACTTTGTTGCTCGCCGTGACGAATTTAAAACTCTGGTGCGCGACATCGCTATGCAAATCGCCGCCTGCCCCAACGTTGAGTATGTGCGCGTTGGCGATATCCCTGCTGGAGTAGCCGAGAAGGAAAAATCTATCGAGATGGGGCGCGACGACATCGCCAGCAAGCCCGCTGCTATGCAGGAGAAGATCGTTGAAGGGCGCATTCAAAAGCGCCTGAAGGAACTATCCCTGGTGGATCAGCCCTTTATCAAAGACCAAAACATCTCGGTCGAAGAGCTGATCAAGCAGGCCATTTCTAAGCTGGGCGAAAATATTCAGGTGCGCCGCTTCTCGAGGTTTGTGCTGGGTGAAGGCATCGAGAAAGAGGAGACTAACTTCGCTGATGAAGTAGCTGCTCAGGCAGGCCTGAAGAAGGAAGCTACCCCAAAGCCGACCCCAGAATCAGCTCCAGCAGAATCGGCTGAGAAGAAAAAGAAAAAATAGGTACAGCCCGCTGGGTGAGCAACGGGGGTGCTGCTGCGCCCCCGTTTTTATATATAGCGCTGCCGGGGTACCTAGGACATCGACTATGGCTACCGGCAGAAACTAGGGCGGCGTCCGGCTGTATCCCTATAATCAGATAGACAGGGGTAAAGAGCATGGTGAGGCCGGTTGAAAGCATTCGGAAAGATCTCGACGCGCTAGAGGGTGCTACCGCCGCGCTGGCCACAGAGTTTGGTGATATTTATGTCACCTACCTAAAGGTGCTGGGTCAAGCCACGCGGCGACAGGTGATTATGGCAACCTATCACCTCTGTACTCAGGTTTATCCTGAGAAATTCTTGGCGCTTGCGGTCGGCGATCGCGCCCGTCTTCAGCAGGCGATGCAGGAGGTGGGCCGCAAAGCTCAGGGCGGGCTCCATCAGCTGATGGAGCCTGGCTCAGAACCTGATATTGACCTGACTCAGCGCCTCGACTCAGCCGATCTCAGCCGATTAGAAGCTGCGCTATCGGCTATGACTACGTCGTCCTCTGCTGAGGACGGCGATGATGAGGATGAGCCTGACGACAGCGCGGCTCCAGACGACGACAATGCTACCGATGCCTACGCAGGAGCCGCTGCTGAGACGAGCGACGATGCAGACTCTGCTTCACCTGGCTCACAAGCGTCCTCAGAGGACGATGAAGCACCAGACTCAGACCCAGGGCTCGATCCTAAAGCGCTGATGCAGTCTGTCATTATGGCCGCTATGGCTAACGAAATTGAGGAAACCTTCAGCGATCATCCTTTTACAGGCGACCCGCTGACTCCCACCCTAGTGGCAAA
Source organism: Nodosilinea sp. (assembly GCA_049645805.1). Lineage (GTDB taxonomy): Bacteria > Cyanobacteriota > Cyanobacteriia > Phormidesmidales > Phormidesmidaceae > Nodosilinea. The sequence goes on along the minus strand of JBARUP010000623.1, from coordinate 468 downwards.
ACACCATCTCATTTTGGAGCAGATGATTCGTTCTGTGCTTGAGCGGACTTCTAAAAAAGCGAACAAGCTACTGAGAAGGGCCAAAGTCACTCCCGACCTGCCTGAATCGGTGTTAGAGGTGGCATCTGACGCTGACGGGGCCGGTGCTAAGGGTCGTTCCGTACCTAATATACTCAACGTGCTGGTAGCTATAGCGGGGGATGTTGCGGCAGAGCTTGACCGCCCGGATCGAGGCGACGATGAGGCCGAGCTCGAAATTTCTGAGATTTCTGAGGACGATGAAGATGCGCTAGAAGGCACTATGACCCATCTGGCGGCTGTTCACCTACGCCTAGCCGACATCGAGTTTGGCGATGTACAGACGGCCCTCTGGCGCGGCAAGCTGCGGACGGCAGTAGGCCGATTACGCAAGCTGGGCAAGCAGTATCAGCGAGCTGAAAGAGAGCTGGCGATCGCCCAGGCTGAGCA
>JBARUP010000622.1:0-11190 GCA_049645805.1 Nodosilinea sp. | reverse complement strand
AGGTGTATCAGCTTACCCAGACTCTAGGGGCCGGGCAGGACATTGCGGCACTGCAAGATTTCTTGCTCAACTCTGCTGACAAAGACGTGACGGTTGAAGGTGCCCACATCCAAATGCTGCTACCCCTGATGGAGCATCGTCAGAACCGACTACACCGGGACGCTAATGAACTAGGTCAGAGGATCTACTGTGAAGACCCGTCTGCCTTCATCCACCGCATCGCGGGCTACTGGCAGTCCTGGTTTGCACCCAAAGCTTCAGGTCAGACTCCTAATGCGTGATAGGAGCGCTGGTTGGGAGCGCGTGACCAACGTTTGTACTTAGGGTGTATGCTCTCCAGCTCGTTTTTCTTGGGCAGACAATCTATGTTGGTGAGGGCTATGTTGGTGAGGGCCTTGGTCCCCGAGGTTGAGAAAGTGCCGACAATATCCCTCCCCTTATTAAAGCTATGTTTACCTGGATCACCAACTGGATTGAGTCTCTAGGCTACCTGGGTATCTTTGGTCTAATGGTGCTGGAGCACCTGTTTCCGCCCATTCCCTCAGAGCTAGTGATGCCCCTAGCGGGGTTCGTCAGCCGCAGCAGCCCCACGATGAATCTGGCCGGGGTCGTCGTAGCCGGGTCTATTGGCTCTCTGATTGGCGCGTCGGCGTGGTACGTGCTGGGGCGGCTGATCAGCCAAGAGCAGCTGATGGTCTTGGTCGCGAAATACGGTCGCTGGCTAACGCTGAAGCCCAGGGATATTGAAAAGGCGTTTGATTTTTTTCAGAAAAGCGGTGGCAGCTGGGTTGTGGGAGTGGGCCGCATGGTGCCGGGAGTGCGCACCTATGTGTCGGTGCCAGCGGGACTAAGCCACATGGCGCTAGTGCCCTATCTTGTCTACTCTGCAGTAGGAACGGTGCTGTGGACGGGGGCGCTGGCAGTAGCGGGCTATCTGCTGGGTGACCAGTTCGATCGAGTGCAGACATTTATCGGCCCGATCAGCAAAATTGTGCTGGTCACGCTGGCGATCGCGGCTGTGCTCTGGGTTATCAGGCGCTACCAGCGGCGATCGCGCCCCTAGCGAGGTCAGACTCTAATGGCTATAGCTGAGGGCTTGTTTAGCTCAGCCGCCTGCTGGCGCAGCGTCTCTAGCTTGTCCATCGCTTTACCCGTTGTCAGCAGCTTCTCAGCCTTTACCAGTCCCTCCTCTAAGGAAGCGGCGGCACCTCCCTGCCATAGGCAAAAGCCAGCATTCCACAGCGCCGTTTTCTGCAGCTCCGAGCTGCGGCCCGCCAGCACCTCCAGCAGCCGGTCGCCAAGGGAAGCCTCTTCACCCAGGGCTACATCGTCACCGTCAAAACCGTAGTCACGGGGGTGCAGCAGCAGCCGTTCGAAGACACCGCCGTGGCTAACGCCGACAATTGCCGTCCGGCCTCGGGCTAGGTCACAGCTGCCTTCTAGCCCTTTAACGCTGATCCAGTTGAGCTGTTCCCGCAGCCCCAGAGTGGCCTGGGCAAAGATTTCCGTAGGGGGGTGCACAAAACCCATCACTAGGGTGTGAGATCCGGCGTAGGGTGACCACATCAGCTCTGCGGTAGCCAGGGGAGGACGTTTGCCAATTTGGTCGCGGTAGGGCACCAGGCCGTGGGCGGCGGGAAAGTGCTGGGGCAGGTAGACAAAGCCCAGTCCGGTGCGGTTGAGCAGCGTGTGGGCCTGTTCTAGGGTGTGAGTGGTCAGGTCTACCCCCAGCTGTCGCCACAGCTCAACTAGCGGCACACCGGCTTTAGTCGGCATGCGATCGCCGCCGTGCAGCACCACAGGCACCCCCGCTGCCGCTAGCACCAGGGCAGTCACAGGCGTAACCGGAGCGGTGCGCGAACGGCCGTCGTAGGGGCAGCTGAGCACCAGGGCCGAGCGATCGCCCCCTGAGGAGTTGGAAACAATGGCGGGCAGAGTGGGACCGAGCCCCTGATAGGCATCTAGAATACCCGCTAGTTCTTCAGCAGTGGGGCGTTTGATGCGGTGGGCAATCATGAACGCGCCGATCTGGGCCGGAGTTGCGGTCTGCGTCAGCATCATGGCAGTGGCCGCCTCAGCCTCAGCGCGGGTCAGCGCCCTAGAGGTGTGGCTGCCGCTGCCGACGTGCTTGAGCAATTCCCGAAACTCATTACTCATAGTTGGCCTAACCCTTGAGGGGAATTGGTTTGCAGATCATAACCCAGCCGGAGGCCTCGGCATCCAGCCGACTCCTGATGCCCCCAAGAACTAGCCGTAGAATCTGGTGGTGGCATCGCGCTGCCGCGCCGGGCTGGCCAAACTCTGCACGAGAGCGTGAAATCGCTGAATAGGCGGAATGGTCAAGCGATCGCGAGTCGTCACCATCACCACCGAGCGGGTAAGCACCGGGGATTGAGTAGGACGCACCGCTAGACTAGGATCGTTGCGGCAGTCGGCCAGGGCAGACTGGGGCAGTAGGGCAACAAAATTTCCCTGGCGGATCACTCCGCGAAAGGCGTCGAGCGTATTGAGCTCCATGGCCGGACTAAAGACTTCGCCCCGGTCTTGAAACTGCTGCTGCACCAGCCGCTGCATACCGTAGCCGTCTTTAAAGATGATTTGAGGAAACTGCGCCAGCGCCTCCCAGGCGATCGCGGGCTGCTGAGCCAGGTCATGATTACCAGCCATGAGGACCTCTATGGGCTCGGCAAACAGGGGCGTGACCACCATTTCAGGCTGGGTCGTGAGGCGAGGGTTATCCATCACGATAGCCAGATCAACTAGGCCATCGCGCAGCACCTTGAGAGAGCGATCGCTGCCCAAGGCAGTAACCCGCAGCTGTACCTGGGGGTACTCAGCGCAAAACTGCCGCAGTACGGGCGGCAGCACGGTGGCGCACACCGATTGAATCGCCGCTATGCACAGCTCGGGCTGCTTACCCGCCATGAGGTCGGCAATGTCCTTAGAGACCTTAGACCAGTCCTGGCAGATACGTTGGGCCTTGGGCAGCAGCAGTTCCCCAGCCACCGTTAGCTTGGCCTGTCCTCCCCGATGAAACAAGGGCGCATCGAGTTCTGCCTCCAGCGCCTGTACCTGACGGCTGACGGTCGACTGTGTGACCTGGCACTGCTGCGCCGCTACCTGAAAACTACCGGTATCTGCTACCGATAGAAATGCCCGGAGCTGCTCTATGCGCATTCGCTAACAATATCCACGCCACGACTAAACTAGGACCGGTTCAGAAAAGTTCGTGAACGGCCCTGCTTTTAATTAACAGATCGTGCCCGGTGGCTCGGTATCGAAAGTAGCGAGATCAGACTCAGCGCTCGTAAAGGTTGGGCGCGAACCTGGCTTTGCTACGGCTGTAGCTGACGGAGGGCAGCCTCTGCGTGAAGCCGTACCCCGAGGTCGCCGTCACTGAGCAGCGATCGCAGCAGCGGCTCGGTGGGGGCACCGCCTATCTCTCCCAGGGCTAACACCAGATGGCGACGCAGCAGACTATGGTCGGGAGTCTTAGGCAGCGTGCGCAGCCACCCCTCTAAGGCCACTGCCGTCTGGAGATGCTGCGCTGTTAGCGATGGCAACCCCTGCACCAGGACTACCTGAGCGGGTCGGCCCAGCGCCCCCCAGGCTGTGATTAACCCTGCCAAAGCCGTGTCGTTATCCTGCCAGAGCAGGGCCTGCACCACCGCAGGCTGAAGCACCTGGGAAGCGTCACCAAGCTGCCGCAGCAGTACAGCAGTGGCGGCTAGCCCCGTCAGTCGGCCTAGGGCGTAGATCGCCTGCTGGGCAACGCTGGGGTCAGTATCAGCGACGATTGGGGTAAGGGTTTCAACGAGCTGACCCAGGGGCACGTGGCTGCGCAGGCTCAGCAACCCCCGAAGGGCCGCCGCTCGGACCGCCGCCGCCGGATCGCGCAGCCCCCGCTCCACGACAGGCCAGGTCGCTGGGTCGGCAAAGGGGCCAAGGGCATTGAGGGCGATCGCCCTCACAGACGGTCGCGGGTCAGCAGTCGCCTCGATCAGCAGGGGTAGGGTGGTCAAGTGGGGAATCTGGGCCAGGGCCTGCACCGCTATAGGGCGCAAAGCTGGGTCGGCCATCTGCTTCCCTAGGGCCGCGATCGCCGGGGCACCGATGTGGGTAAGGGCCGCCGCTGCCGCCTGACGGAGATCGTCATCGTCCGCAGCGGCAAGGGCCTCAACTAGAGCCGAGATCACCTCAGGATGATTGAGTTCTGCCAAGGCGCGGGCCGCAAACCAGCGGGCCTCCCAATCACTATCTTCATCTTGCAGCAGGGCAATCAAGTCGGCTAGGGCCGCTTCTCCCAAACCGGCTACCTGGCGCAACTGATCCCAGCGGTCGTGAAAGTCACCGACCCCGAGCCCTGCCACTGTGGCGCTGGCTGCGGCTTTTGAACTGGGCAAATCATTGGACATAGATACAGCTGTGCTCCTGACGACACCCTAGGTCACCCTTTGCTAACCCTTTTACACCATAGGTGAGGCGCTTGATCCTACTGACGTTAGGCTATGCAATTCGCGCGGCTATTCTTTGCAGAGGCCGCATGGAATCGCCGAAAACGTATGAGCTTATACAAACAACTCCCTAGGGCAGAACTAGGCTAGCTACAAATCCGGTCCTTACGCAAGTAGTCTGGATCCCCAATTAAAACCAAACTCGCCTCAGACGTTTTGCAACAACGGTGTAGCCTGTGACCACTTCCAGCAACACGGCCAGCCCAGCGGCCACCGCTAAGCTAAATAAGTTTGAACAGTTCAAGGCTCAAAAAGACGGCCTGCTGGTCAAGCACGAGCTAGATCAGTTTGCTCAGATGGGCTGGGAAGCCGTAGATGACACCGATCTTACCCATCGACTCAAGTGGCTGGGCGTTTTCTTTCGTCCGGTCACACCCGGTAAGTTTATGCTGCGCCTGCGTCTGCCCAACGGGCTGCTCAACGGCTATAAGGCTCGCACCCTGGCCGAGATTATCCAGCGCTATGGCGAAGACGGCAGCGCCGACATTACGACTCGTCAAAATCTTCAGCTGCGGGGTATCTTGCTCGAAGATATTCCCGATATTTTTCGCCGCATGCACGCCGCTGGCCTCACCTCTATCCAGTCGGGTATGGATAACGTGCGCAACATTACCGGCTCGCCCGTGGCTGGTATCGATGCCGACGAGCTAATCGACACCCAGGGCCTGGTGCGCAAAGTTCAGGACATGATCACCAGCAACGGTGAGGGCAACCTCGCCTTTACGAACCTGCCCCGAAAGTTCAATATTGCTATCGAAGGCGGGCGCGACAACTCCATTCACGCTGAAATCAACGATATTGCCTTCGTGCCCGCCTACCGTGAGGGGGTGCTGGGTTTCAACGTGGTGGTGGGGGGCTTCTTCTCAGCCCGCCGCTGCGAGCCAGCAGTGCCGCTCAACGCCTGGGTGCCGCCCGACGACAGCGTGGTCGAGCTATGCCGCGCCATTCTAGAGGTCTATCGCGACAACGGCCCTCGGGCGAATCGCCAGAAGGCCCGCATGATGTGGCTGATTGATGACTGGGGTATGGAGCGCTTTCGCACTGAGGTGGAGAGGGCCTACGGCCAGACCCTGCTGACCGCTGCCCCCAAGGACGAAATGGACTGGGACAAGCGCGATCACATTGGCGTCCATGCTCAAAAGCAGGCGGGGCTGAACTACGTGGGGCTGCACGTGCCGGTGGGACGCCTGCAGGCCGACGACCTATATAATCTGGCCCGACTGGCGGAGGTCTACGGCAGCGGCGAGCTGCGCCTGACTGTTGAGCAAAACGTGATTGTTCCCAACGTGCCCGACTCGCGGCTTGAGGTTTTGCTAGCAGAGCCGCTGCTGCAGAAGTTTACGATTGCTCCCTCAGCGCTGACGCGATCGCTGGTCTCCTGCACGGGGTCACAGTTCTGTAACTTTGCCCTGATCGAGACTAAGCAGCGAGCGCTGGCTCTGGCGCGGATGCTAGACGAAGAGCTAACTCTGGCGCAGCCGGTGCGCATTCACTGGACTGGCTGCCCCAACTCCTGTGGTCAGCCCCAGGTCGCCGACATTGGGCTGATGGGCACCAAGGTGCGCAAAGACGGTAAGACCGTGGAGGGGGTAGATATTTTTATGGGCGGTAAGGTCGGTAAAGAGGCCCACCTGGGCGAAAAGGTGCAGCAGGGCATTGCCTGCGACGACCTGCACGGGGTGATGCGATCGCTGCTGATCGACACCTTTGGAGCCGAGCTACGCAGCGAGCTAGCCGCTGTTGCCCCCAGCGGCATGGTAACCGCCGACTAAGAAAAATGCCCTGCCGCTCCAAGGCGGTCAGGACACACAGTTTGCATTTAAAGCAAACCTAGCACAGTCGAGGCCGCCGTGGCGATAGCTAAAGGCGGCGGCTCCCTCTACCTACTTCTTACCCCTATGACCCAGCCCGCTAAAACCTTATGTCCTTACTGCGGCGTGGGTTGCGGCCTGGAAGTCTTGCCTCCAGCTCAGCCTAACCGGCCCACCAATCGCGATGCCCAGGGAAATCCGCTGTGGCAGACCCGAGGCGATCGCGCCCACCCCTCCAGCCAGGGCATGGTGTGTGTCAAGGGAGCCACCGTGGCTGAGTCCTTAGATCGCGATCGGCTCAAGTACCCCATGCTGCGGGCATCGCTAGACGCACCCTTTGAGCCGGTCAGTTGGGACGTGGCCCTAGATGCGATTGTGAGCCGCATTCAAACCGTGCGGCAGACTCTAGGGGCCGACGGCATCTGCGTCTACGGATCGGGGCAGTTTCAAACCGAAGACTACTACATCGCTCAGAAGCTGGTGAAAGGCTGCCTGGGCACCAACAACTTCGACGCTAACTCGAGACTGTGCATGTCATCGGCGGTAGCCGGGTATATCCAAAGTTTCGGGGCCGACGGACCGCCCTGCTGCTACGCCGATCTAGAGGCCACCGACTGCGCCTTTCTGATTGGCACCAATACCGCTGAGTGCCACCCGATTGTGTTTAACCGGCTGCGCAAGCACCACAAGCGCAACGGCCACGTGAAGCTAATTGTGGTTGACCCTCGCCGCACCGAGACGGCCAAGGTCGCCGACCTGCACCTAGCCATTCGCCCCGGTACCGACATTACTCTGCTCAACGGTATCGGCCACCTGCTGCTGCGCTGGGGCGAGATCGACCCAGAGTTTATCGACGGCTGCACCCAGGGCTTCGCTAGCTACACCGAGGTGCTCAGCCACTACCCGCCTGAGACGGTGGCCGAGCGCTGCGGCATTACCGTCGCCGATTTAGAAACCGCTGCCCGCACCTGGGCTAAAGCCAAAGCGGTGCTTTCTCTATGGTCAATGGGGCTTAACCAGTCGTCGGAGGGGACTGCTAAGGTGCGGGCTTTAATCAACCTGCACCTGTTGAGCGGAAACGTGGGCCGACCAGGAGCAGGGCCGTTTTCTCTAACTGGGCAGCCCAACGCCATGGGGGGACGCGAGGCTGGAGGCCTGTCCCACATTCTGCCGGGCTATCGCCTAGTCAAAAACGCCGAACATCGCCGCCAGGTAGAAGAGTTTTGGGGACTGCCCGCTGAACATATTTCCGCTGCCCCCGGCCTCTCGGTGGGAGAAATGATGCTGGCCCTAGAGCAGCAGCGCGTAGGCCTGCTGTGGATCGCCGCCACAAATCCAGCCGTTAGCCTGCCCGATTTGAACCGCACCAAGGCGGCCCTGCGCCAGTCGCCCTTCACGATTTATCAAGATGCCTACTATCCCACCGAAACCGCCGAGTTTTCTCATCTGCTGCTGCCCGCTGCCCAGTGGGGCGAGAAAACGGGCACTATGACCAACTCCGAGCGGGTCGTTACCCTCTGCTCGGCCTTTCGTCCGCCCCCGGGCGAGGCTCGCCCCGACTGGGAAATCTTTGCCGAAGTGGGCCGCCGCCTGGGCTTCGCCCACCAATTTAATTTTGCCTCTAGCGCCGAGGTCTACCGCGAGTTTGTCGCGATTACCCGTGGCCAGCCCTGCGACGTTACGGCCCTTAGCCACGACCGCCTAGCCGCAGGCCCTATTCAGTGGCCCTGCCCTGACCCTGAAACACCTGAAACAGCGGCCTCTAAGTACGACAAACGTCTCTACACCAACGGTATATTTCGAACCGCCAATCGCCGCGCCTGCTTTGCCCCGCTGCACGAAAAGGGCCTGGCGGAACCCCCCAACAGCAGCTATCCCTTCGTGCTCACGACTGGGCGGCTCTACGGCCACTGGCATACCCAGACCCGCACCGGGCGGATCGAAAAAATCAAAAAAATGCATCCGGCCCCGTTCCTAGAAATAAACCCCCGCGATGCTCAGCAGCTTGAGGTCCAGGGCGAGGAGTGGGTAGAGGTGCGGTCGGCGCGGGGCACCCTACGCCTGCCGATCTTAGTTACCCAAAACATTCGCCGGGGCAGCCTGTTTGTGCCTATGCACTGGGGCAGTCTGTGGGCTGATGATGCCGAGTGCAACGCTCTTACCCATCCGGTCGCGTGTCCTGTGTCTGGGCAGCCAGAACTCAAAGCCTGCGCTGTGCAGGTGACACCCCTTAATCGTCTCAAGTTGGCCGAGGTCGCTGCCCCAAAAACTTTGCCTCATGTTCTAGAATCGTCTATTCTCTCATCAGCACCTACTCCCTGAATAGTTAATCTTTATGGCGAACCGGGCCAGGCGGCTGATCAACCAGCTCAAGAACGAAACGTTTCTATTGCGATTGCACCAGTTTGAGGGCAGCGTCTCTAAGGTACTTTCCTTGGCGATGGTTACCGTCATTTTGGTCATCGTGTTCGATCTATGTGTAGTACTGATTAGGGCTATTTTTGACAACACTCCTGGCACGTTCCTCGGCAAAACCGTAATTGATGTCTTTGGTCTCTTTTTAACCGTACTAATTGCCCTGGAGATTTTAGAAAACATCACCGCCTATATTCAAAAGCACGTCGTGCAGGTTGAGCTAGTGATCGCTACGGCCCTGACCGCCGTAGGCCGAAAATTCATTATTCTCGATTTGACTAAGGTGACAGGCACAACGCTGATTGGGCTTGCGATCGCCGTTTTTGCCCTATCTACTAGCTACTGGATTGTGCGCGCTAGCCATCGCTAAATCGCCTTAGAATGTCGCTAGTCTGGCGACCCGTCTGCTTCCAGCTAAACCGCTTTACGTGCTCCAAGCCGGCCTGGTGAAGAGAATCCCACAGCTGAAGACGAGTAGCGACAGCGATCATCGCCTCAGCGAGTTCACCTACGCTGTAGGGGTTAACCAAAACTGCGGCATCCCCGGCTACCTCCGGCAGTGAGGATAGGTTAGACGTAATGACCGGGGTGCCGCAGGCCATTGCTTCGAGCACGGGCAGCCCAAACCCTTCCCACAGGCTGGGAAAAACTAGGGCGATCGCCTGGTTAATCAGCCGGGGCAGCGCATTATAGGGTACGTAGGACAAAAACTGGACGCGATCGCCTAGCCCCATCTCCTTCACCTGAGTTTCCAGCGGTGGCGTATAGCGAAGATCAGCCGTCCCGGCAATCAGAAGCCTGAATTCAGGCAGCTTAGTTTGGGCAAAAGCCGTGATTAGGCGACTCAAGTTCTTGTAGGTGTAGTGACTACCCACATAGATAAAATAGGGCTGACGCGGTAGATCAAGCCACTGATAGTGTTGATCGTCGTAGGCCAACGGAACTACCGCTGTTTGCCCCGGCGGTTTACCAAAGAAGTGGTAAATATCCCGCAGCGTTGACTCAGAATCGCAAATAATGTGCCGAGCCTGACGAATAACCTGAGGCAGGTAGTGCTGAAAATACAGCGTCAGCGGTGACCGTCGCTGAGGAAAGTGCAAAGGAATTAAGTCGTGCACTGTTACTACAGTTTGGCACTGTGACCAGAGCGGTGCTTCAGGAATAGGGGAAAACAACAGCTTCGCGTTTAGCTGCTGGTACAGCTTAGGAACCTGAGTTTGCGTCCACCACAGCCGCCTAGCGTGGCCTGCCTTACCCGATTCAGTTGTGGTGCCACGGGGCGGCGCTATGCGAGCATACCCGGCTATATCGCGATCGCTGAGAATAATGCTGTCTGCAATAGCGAGATGCTGAACCAGGTTCAGAGCGTAGACCCCAAGCCCTGTTGGCTTCGTCGGCACGAAGGATAGATTGATGAGTAAGGAAGGTTCAGACATATGAATTTTCTTCTCTACCCGCGCCGCTAGTCAGCGTTTGGCTCAGTCAGCAGCTTGAGGTCATGATCAACCATTGACTCAACTAAACGCTGAAACGGATACTTAGGCTGCCAGTTCAGCTCAGTTTTAATCTTATCGACAGAGCCCACCAGCTGTACCGTCTCATCGGGACGATAAAACTCTAGATCGACGCTGACATACTTCTGGTAGTCTAGGCCTAAATAGCTGAAGGCGCACTCTACAAGCTCGCGTACAGAATGCGTCTCGCCGCTGGCAATGATGTAGTCATCGAGGGTGTCCTGCTGCAGCATCAGCCACATCGCGGTCACGACGTCCTCGGCGTGACACCAGTCACGCCGAGCGTCCAAGTTTCCTAGCCGTAGCTCAGTTGCCTGCCCCAGCTTAATCTGCACCGCACCGCGAGTAATCTTACGGAAGACAAATTCAGCTCCTCGCCGCGGTGACTCGTGGGTGTAGGTAATGCCGCAGCAGGCGGACAGGTCGTATTTCTGCCGATAGTTAACGGTCATCCAGTGAGCATAGGCTTTGGCTACGCCGTAGGGGTTGCGGGGCCTAAAGGCCGTGCGCTCGGTTTGGGGCGACTCGTCGGGCTGACCGAATACCTCGCTGCTCGACGCCTGGTAAAAGCGCGTATCGGGTTTACAGCGGCGGATAGCCTCTAGTAGACGAGACACTCCTAAAGCTGTGTACTCAGCGGTCAGAGCGGGCTGACTCCAGGACAGGGGTACATAACTCTGAGAAGCTAAATTGTAAAGCTCGTCAGGCTGCGTCTGCTCAATGGCATCGATTAGCGAGAACTGATCGAGCAGGTCACCGGGTATAACCTCGATCTGACTAGAGAAATGACTGATGCGCTCAAAGCTGCTGGAGCTCGATCGCCTCACCATGCCACAGACCTGATATCCCTGCGACAGCAGGAACTCAGCTAGATAAGATCCGTCTTGGCCAGTTAGACCAGTAATTAGTGCTTTCTTTGGCATAGCCACTTTTAGG
>JBARUP010000621.1:0-3338 GCA_049645805.1 Nodosilinea sp. | reverse complement strand
ATTCAGCTACCCAGAAAGCCCCTGCGCCTAGCCAGAATGCAGGCCCTCCCGCGATCGCGCCCGCTCTTCTAGAACTCTTCATCGGCCAGGCCCAGCCCATTGCTCCTCCTAAAACTGGATACGCCGCACCGGGTCAAACCCTAGATGCGTCGCTGGGGCAGTGGTACGCTGTCGAGCTGCGGGCCGTCCGCCAAAATCAAATCTGGCAGCCGGGAGTGGCCCTGCCCTCCTCATCGCCTACTGCCCTGTGGCCCGTGGTGCAGCCCGCTGCTCAGGCATCTCCGCAAATTCTGCGCTGGGCGACACCTACCACAGGAGTACCCACGCCTCTTACCGTGCGAGGGCTAACCTTAGCCAGTGGCGTACCCACACTGCTGGCTACTGGCCCAGCAGCAGCTGCCTCCGCCCTGCCACCGCTGGTATTTTCTCAAGGAGCGCTCACGTGGCTCGATGCGGGGCAGCAGCAGCGGCCTGACGCAGCAATCTCGACCCCTGTAGGGGCGGCCCTGTTTAGCAACCAGGCACCACCAGCAGGGTTTGTCGAAGCTATCGCCAATCTCGCCCAGCACAGCCTCGACCTAACCGGCGATGGCCAACCTGAGCGATTACTAACCTGGGATGAAGCGGCTCTAACTCAGCTAGCCCAGTGGCAGGTATCGATAGAGGGCACATTTCCCAAAACCGTAATCGTAAACTCAGAGAACCAGGTTATCTACAGCGATCTGTTTGATGCCCAGGCCCTGGTAGCGCTGACCGATCCAGCCCTGAACGGCCCGATGGGGCTGCTGGTGCATCGGGCCGGGAAGTATGAATTACTCACCTGGAATGCAGCGGCCAAGCGGTTTGAGTAATGTAGTTAACCATTCACCACCAGCACCGGCAGCGGACTGGTCTCTAGCACCGTGCGCGACACCGATCCTAAAACCACATCTGCTAAAGGCCCGCTGCTTCGCTTGCCCACGATGATTTCGGCTACGTCGTTGGCCGCAGCCGTAGACACAATTAGCTCAGCTACTACCCCAGGTAGAACCACAACCCGATGGCGAATGTCGGCTAGGGTCTGCTGACTCACCGTGCGTAGGGCTTCTACACCCTGAGAATCATCTCTCTGCGCGACATGCAGCACAATCACCTCTCCATCGCTGCGGCGGGCCAGCTCTGCCGCCTTGATTAGCACCAGGGCAGCGACTGGCGACGTGTCTACTGCCGCCAGCATCACAATGCGACGGGTCACAGTCACTCTGGTGGGGTCCACCTCCCCCCGCTCTAGCAGGCGGGGGGCAAAGGTAGGAATAGCCCATGCTCCCAGTGGCGCGGTGACCAGGATGGAAAGAGCCGCGATCGCCAGTATTTCCTCTCCTCCAGTCACTCCTTGAGCCAGGGGAATAGCCCCGATCGCGGCCTGCACCGTCGCTTTGGCTGAGTTGCCCGGCAGCAAAAACAGCCGCTCTCGCCAGGTCCAGCTGCTGCCCAGGGTAGAAAGATACCAGCCCAGCCCCCGCCCCACCAGGGTGCCAAGAACCAGAATCAGCAGCCCTACCCCTACGGTGTTAGCCATGACCTGAATCTGAATGCTGGCCCCAAGCAGCACAAACAGCACGATCTGCGCCACCACCCAGAGACCGTCGAAGCCTTCCCGCAGCCGTCGGGCCAGAGGCGCATCTAGCTCAATGAGAAAGAAACCCATAGCCATCACCGCCAAGTAGCCAGAAAATATCGGCACCGCCGCCGCTAGCACTACCAGTAAGAGCGCCAGGGTGGCCACCACTAAGACATCTTGCACGGCGTTTTGGGTCCAGCGGCGAGTCAGCAGTGCAACCACTAGCCAGGCCGTTAGCCAGCCCAAAGCTGTCCCCAAAGCGATTTGAAGCCCAATTTGAACAGGCAGCAGCAGCGGGCTGGGCATCACGCCCCCCGGGCTAGCACCCTGGCTCGAAAAGGCCAGCAGCAGGTTAAACACCAGCAGCAGCAGCACATCCGACAGGGCGCTGCCGGTCAATACGGCATCGGGAATGCCTTTGGCTACGCCCCAGCCCAGGCTTTTGAGCCGCAGCATGGCGGGCACAATCACGGCGGGCGACTCGGCCCCCACCACGCAGCCCAGCAGCAGGCCCGTAGCCAAATCAAACTTGAGCAGCCAAACGGCGGCGATCGCCACCGTCACCGCCTCGCAGCCCGCCGGTAAAAACCCCAGCCGCAGCGCCACGCTGCCCTGCTGGGCTAGCTTCTCGCGATCGAGGCCCAGGCCCGCCTTCATCAAAATCACCATTACCGCAATGGTGCGCAGCCCGTCGGCTGCCGCCAGCGTGCCTGGGCTCAGCCAGTCTTGTCCCTGAGGGCCAAGGACAATGCCAGCCAGCACCATACCTACCAGCGCCGGAGCCCGCAGCCGCTCGGCTACCTGCCCAGCAAAGAAGCCCGCCAGCAGAATTAAAATAATGCTTGTCAGCATAGCCCTTTGTGCTGAATTCTCCTGCTAAATTACCTTTCTGCTGGCTCTAGTAAAAGAGGGCTCTAGCCTGCTGCTGCCCATCTAAAGTCAAGACTGCCTGAGAATTGCCGAAGCCAAGTTTTTCTGCATTCAGGCCGTTCTTGCAGTGTCATTGGGCGCTGCTCCTAGCCGCTAATCACATTGTATTTTGCCGCAGTGAATCCAGCACCTCACCACCCCTCACCCTTCATCCTTCATCCTTCGGCAAATACTTCACCAACGCCTTCATCACCTCACCGGGCGCAAACTGCAACGGCCTGTCGGCATTAGGAGCGCTGAGAAAGTCGGTCCACTCGAAGATTTCGGCGAAGCCGAGCTGGTGGAGGGCAACGACGATGGAGCTTACAGACTGTTTGCTGCCGATAACGAGAATTTTGACGGGCTCGCAGTTGGGGTGGGGGTAGCTGTGGAGTTTGAGGGTGAGTTCGAGGTGGACTGGCGAGGATTCGGGGTTGAGGATGCGGGCAATGTAGCGAGCGGTAGGGTGAGATGACATGAAAGGCTCCTGTTTTAGCGTCAGAACGGATGCCAAAATTATAGCGTCAGTTTTGACTACGTCAACCCTTTAGATGCTGGAGAGTTTATCTTCCTCTGGAAAGATAGGGGCATGGGAAAAGCAGGAGCCGCACTCAAGCAAGTGCTTGAGACTTACAACATCAGCCAGTACAGCCTCGCCGCCGTGCTGGATGTTGAACGCAACAATGTCTACCGCTGGGCAAATGAGAAACGCGATCCCTCGGCTGAAACGGTCGTTGAGATCGTCAGAGCCCTTAAATCTATGAACCCCGCAGCCGCCGAAGCTTTTGTAAAACTCTATGTAGGGGATGAAATTTGATTTATCAGTAGA
>JBARUP010000620.1:0-5021 GCA_049645805.1 Nodosilinea sp. | reverse complement strand
GGGTAGCGCAGTCATCTAGCTGAAAGCTAGCCGGGTCGCCTGTGCCTGGCGCGATCGCGTGGCGCAGCACCACTACATAAAGCTGCTCGTCAGCCTGCTGCAAATGGTCCCAAACCGTGACGGGCTGGCCAATGGCCATTGCTGACGGCAGCACTAGGCCTTCGGAGGCTGTCCGCAATGCTGATTCTAAGTCGGGTGCCACTGCGGTTACCCTGCCGCTAAACTCTCCAGCGCAGCTCACGGCAGCTGGCAGCAGGCTGGCCACCGCAAATAGCTGAAATATTGGCCGACGTAGCTCAAGCTTAGGCATAGCAGGCTGATCGAGATCACATCATCACCTTACCAATATCACCCAAGGCAGGGGGGCCTATCACCACGCGGCTCCGCCCAGCGAGGGATATTAGCTATGTCGCATGAACCCCCCCGTCATGGCTTCTTCCCCCATTTTGTCTACTCAAATCGCAGCCTTGCCCTGGGGCGACTGCCTACAAACTAATGTGCGGCGTCTTGCCACCGCTGCGGCGGCTGTCATCGGGCTATCTGCTATGGCTAGCGGCGCGTCGGGCAGTACGCCCGGGCTGCCCAACGGCACCTACCTCTACGGCGAGTCTCCCGCTGCCGACACCGCAGGCGCAGTTTACTTTGTCTTCGAAGCTCAAGCCGGTCGCCTCAGCGGGGCTATCTACCAGCCTTCATCATCCTTTGACTGCGTGCGTGGCACAGTGGGCAGCGATGCAATCGATTTGATTATTACCGACGCCTACAACCAGACTGAATCCCCCTACTCGGCGGCACTGGTGGCGGATTCTACTGTGGCTAGCGCGAGCGAGGGCGCAGTACCTGTTCAGCTAGAGGGAATGCATGCGATCGCCAACCTCTCTGAGTTAGATCACCGGCTGCTAGCTACCTGTAGCGATCGCTAGCCCAGAAACAGGCTGTAGGACTAGAAGAACAGGCCAGCTAGCTGATCAGATCAGATACGATCAGCACCGCAAAGGACTCCCCTGCCGTAGCCAAATTAAGGGAAAAGCTGTGGGCGTTGCGCTCGAGCACTACTTTTACACTTTAAGATAGACCTGCAAAACCACAAAAGGCGGCAAGGACATCCTCGCCGCCTTTTGTCTTGTTGCTTTACCCCTTACAGGTAAAGCTTAGTAGCGGTAGCCGCTGCTGGTAGCACCGGGCTTGTGCACGATGAAGCTAGCGATTTGGCACTGCTTAACGTTGTCGAAGCCCACTACGCGAATGTAGCAGTTCGAGTACTCAGACCGACAGGCCTGTACTTCGCTCAGCACTTCTTGGGTAGAGCTGGCGTTGAACAGAGGCAGCTTCCACATGGTCCAGTAGTATTCCTCGGGATTGGAGTTCTCGTTGAACTCAATAGCGGGGAAATAGCCCATTTTGAGAATGTAGGCAATCTGTCGTTCGATCTGAGAATCGGACAGGGGGGGAAGGTAAGACAGCGTCTCAAAGCGACGCTCTTTTGGCAGAGTTTTCATGGTTCCTCGCTGGGTTAACTAATTGGGTCGAAGCCGTCGATGAAATGAAAGATCAGCGGCGCTGGCGCGGGCAGCCTTACTCAGCGACGGGAGGGTCGGCGTCAGCGGCAGCTGACTCCTGCGGCACATCAGCGTCCGCAGATAGTTCAGAATCCGCTACGTGCTCAGCATTCCCGAGCTGAGTGATTCGCTCTAGGTGCTGACGGCGATGCTCCATGTTGGCCTGCTGAATGCTTGTCACAACCATCTCGGGCAGGAACTCACAGATGCCTTCTGCAATGTGCTGCCGCACGGTCATAACTCGCATAGCTAGGTCGGCCTTCTCCTTTAGGAGAGCGTCCAGGTAAGCTTCGCCATCCTGAAGCGCTTCCTTGGTTGAAAAGGCGTTGAGCCAGTAGGCATCGGCGGGGTTGGTTTCCTTTAGCTGATTCAGCACCGTTTTTACGGCCTGAAACGTCAGATAGCTAGTGAGCACCTTAGCGGTGTCTTTAGCCGATTGCTTAAGGTCCATCAGTGTCTCTTCGAAGATTTGACCCAGACCCCGCCGGGGGAGCTGTTGGTAGCCCTGATCTAAGCCCGAACGATAAGAAGATTCGGTAACTTATGCAGCATTCTCGATAATCTTCGAGCTGCCAGTCGGTAGGCTGACCAACGCACCCCGCGCCGTCCTAACGCGGGTGCCGCAGCACCCGCATTCCACTTAGATGGTGTCAACAGTGTCGAACTCGAACTTGATTTCTTTCCAAAGTTCGCAGGCGGCGGCCAGCTCGGGAGACCACTTGCAAGCTTCGCGGATGATGTCGCCACCTTCGCGGGCCAGGTCGCGGCCTTCGTTACGGGCCTGAACGCAAGCTTCGAGGGCCACGCGGTTAGCGGTAGCACCAGGCGCGTTACCCCAGGGGTGGCCTAGGGTGCCGCCACCAAACTGTAGGACTGAGTCATCACCGAAGATTTCGACCAGCGCGGGCATGTGCCACACGTGGATACCGCCGGAGGCCACGGCCATCACGCCGGGCATGGAGGCCCAGTCTTGAGTGAAGTAGATACCGCGAGACTTGTCCTGCTCGATGTAGTTTTCGCGCAGTAGGTCAACAAAGCCCAGAGTACCGGCCCGATCGCCCTCTAGCTTGCCTACAACGGTACCGGTGTGAATGTGGTCACCGCCGGACATGCGCAGACACTTGGCCAGCACGCGAAAGTGGATGCCGTGGTTTTTCTGACGGTCAATTACCGCGTGCATGGCGCGGTGAATGTGCAGCAGCACGCCGTTGTCGCGGCACCAGTGAGCCAGGGTGGTGTTGGCGGTAAAACCCCCTGTCAGGAAGTCGTGCATGACGATGGGCATGTCGAGTTCTTTAGCGTACTCGGCCCGCTTGATCATTTCTTCGCAGGTGGCGGCAGTCACGTTGAGGTAGTGACCCTTAATCTCGCCGGTTTCAGCCTGGGACTTGTGGATGGCGTCAGCCACAAACAAGAAGCGATCGCGCCAGCGCTGGAAGGGCTGAGAGTTGATGTTCTCGTCGTCTTTGGTGAAGTCGAGACCACCGCGCAGGCACTCGTACACAGCGCGGCCATAGTTCTTGGCTGACAGGCCTAGCTTGGGCTTGATGGTGCAGCCCAGCAGGGGACGGCCGTACTTGTTGAGGCGATCGCGCTCTACCTGAATGCCGTGGGGAGGCCCTTGGAATGTCTTCAAATAGGCTACGGGAATGCGCAGATCTTCAAGCCGCAGGGCGCGCAGAGCCTTAAAGCCAAATACGTTACCCACTAGAGAGGTCAGCAGGTTGGTAACCGAACCTTCCTCAAACAGGTCGAGGGGATAGGCTACGTAGCAAATGTACTGGTTGTCTTCGCCGGGGACGGGCTCGATGTCGTAGCAGCGGCCTTTGTACCGATCCATGTCGGTCAGCAGGTCGGTCCACACGGTGGTCCAGGTACCGGTTGAGGATTCAGCGGCCACAGCAGCAGCACATTCCTCGGGGGGGACACCAGGCTGAGGAGTCATCCGGAACGCGGCCAGAATGTCCGTATCTTTAGGTGTGTAATCCGGAGTGTAGTAGGTCAGTTTGTAGTCCTTAACCCCGGCGCTGTATCCAGCTTTTGATTGAGTCGTTGTCTGAGAGTAAGACATATCTCCCTATCCTGTGAATCTAAGAAATCCCGCCAGCGAACCTCATGCAGCCCAGCCGCACGCAAACAAGCCTCCTTAATTAAAGAAGCTTCTGCTCAGCCTAAGACCCGATCAGTCCACGCCAGTTTGAGACGATAGAAAACCTCAAAGCAACTCCCGAAACGACTGTTTCAGCAAGTGCTTTAGATGTTCTTTATTACCTTATGCCTTAGCATAATATCAGCGATTGGATAAGTTTAATCCCAGAAGAACTGTATACATTCATAACTTAAAGTTATAAATGGCAACAAACTAACGTGTGGATTTCTCAAGTTCCCTGAAGCAGACCGCAGACTGAATCTAGAAAATGCTGGTAAGCAAAGTTGACCTAAGGACTCCAGCCCCAGAAAATATCGATATACTGTAACGCTTAAAGATGCTCCAAAGTGCCCTAAAGCAATGCCCTAAAGCGTTGAGGAGTAATCTATCTGGGCTTTGTTCGGGGCTATTGATGCCACCGTAAACCGTGGGGAGAGATTATGCTAAGCCTGCTGGTTCTATCGTCACTAACGCTTTCGTCCGGGAGGTTTCACCCCCTACCCTCGACTCTTCCTGCGGTGTCTACGCCTGTCCCCGCTGTTCTAGCTCAGGCCCCAATTGCCGACGATTACAGAGTGACCGCGCTACAGCCCGACTTTACCGGCGATCTATGGGTCGGTTCGTGGGCCGGCCTGTCGCGCATTAATCCTGAAACAGGGCAAATTCTTCAGCGAGTGAGAATGCCCAGCCGCACCCTTGAGGCTTTAGCCCAGGACCGCGTTGGGCGAATCTGGGTAGGCACCTTTGACGGGCTGGTGCGGGTTGACCCACGCACTAACGTTATTACCGCCCAAAATTTCACGCTGCCCTCAAACCGAGTGCTGTCTCTATTAATAGACAGCCGCGGCTTCTTGTGGGCCGGAACCGATCGCGGTCTGGCCATGATCAGCCCCGATCGCGGCCTGCTGATGACCACCGTGCAGCAGCTGCCGGGGGTGAGCGCCAACGCCCTGGCCCTCGACGGCAACGACAACCTTTGGGTCGGCACCCTCAGCGGGCTGGTGCAGATCAACACCGCCCGCGCCGCCCCAATTCGTGAAATTGGTGCCTTGCCCGGTGGCGCAGTGCAGTCGCTTACCCTTGGCCCCAGGGGCAATCTCTGGGTCGGCACCGCCAGCAGCCTGCTGGTTGTAGACCCGGTGCGGGCCGAACTGGTGCGATCGGTTAGCACCATGCGGGGTAAAAACGTACAAACCGTCGAGTTTGATCGAGCCGGAAACGTTTGGGTCGGCACTACCAGCGGCCTGTTTAAACTCAAGCCTGACAGCGGCGAGCTGCTCGGTCAGGTGCCCTCGCTGCCCTCAGGTCAAATT
>JBARUP010000619.1:0-5863 GCA_049645805.1 Nodosilinea sp. | reverse complement strand
TTAGCTTTGACGTACTTCAGAGCTTCCACGTACCAGCTAGGAGACAGTTCAAAGGTGCTGTTGATTTCGTCTCGGCCAGCCACCAGGTACTCATCCATGGGGCCAGTACCGCCAGCGATTAGGCAGTAGGTGACCATCCGCAGGTAGTAGCCGATGTCGCGGGAGCACTTCGCTTTACCACGCTCGTCAGCTGCATAGTTAGGCCCCTGCATTTGGGTGGTGTAGGGGAACTTGTTGTATACAGCTTGAGCCGCGCCGCTGACTAGAGAATCAGACTTATTGGTCAGAGCTTTAGCAGCTTCTAGACCAGACTGAGCCTGGCGGAAACGGCCGAAAGCGGTTTGCATCTCGGTGCTGCTTAGAAAGCGGCCTTGGGAATCAGCAGCAGCTACAGCTTCGGTTAAAGGGGTTTTCATGGCTTGAGGGTTCTCCTTCGGTGGTCTTCACAGCGAATAAATCAAATGAAAAGCATTTGCACAAGTGGCCGCAGCCAGCGGGCGCAAATCGGCACGCTTGGTTAGCCTAAGCAACCGCAGACGCAGCCAGATCGAAGTAGCTGCCGATCTCGGAAACTAGAGAGCTACAGTCACCCTGGGTGATGTTGCTGGTGTCGTTAACGATGCCGATAGCGGCTTCTTTCATTTTTTCAACGCCAGCGGCCACGGAAGCACCAGGAGTACCTAGAGCAACGTAGGTTTCACGCAGGCCGTTCAAGCAGCGATCGTTGAGAACGCTGGAGTCGCCAGAGAAGACTGCGTAGGTGACATAGCGCAGAATGATTTCCATGTCACGTAGGCAAGCCGCCATGCGACGGTTGGTGTAAGCGTTACCACCGGGAGCAATTAGCTGAGGTTGCTCGCTGAACAAAGCGCGGGCAGCATCGGAAACAATCTTGGAAGAGTTGCTGGTGATGCGGTTTACGGAATCCATGCGCTTGTTGCTTTCAGAAACCATGCGCTGTAGGGCATCAATCTGATCG
This sequence comes from Nodosilinea sp., assembly GCA_049645805.1. GTDB lineage: Bacteria > Cyanobacteriota > Cyanobacteriia > Phormidesmidales > Phormidesmidaceae > Nodosilinea. The sequence continues at coordinate 4,884 of JBARUP010000619.1, read as the reverse complement.
GTGGAGAGGAAGTCGCCTCGTGCGTCAGCTTGGGAAACGACTTTAGTGAATGCGTCAAACATCGACTCAAATCTCCTAATATTTTTGTCGCTGAGTTTGCTTGAAAATGGTCAAAAAGACCGAGTTAATCATTAGTGCAGCCGGAGCTGTCTAACTAATCTATAGAAGGATTTTAAAGATCAGCGGACACGGTTTTCTCATGTAGTTTACATTTCTTCAAAGTTGTTCAGGTTTCTAAACAATCTGTCCGACAGCCCTGAGAAGAAGGTCCATGAGGAAGAGGATAAGGAGTCTTTGACAAGAACTCTGTAACATTCCTCGAAACCGTTGCCTGAATTGACTTTCGCTAACTCAATTAACCCTCCAGACATGTTTATACACCGCCGCTGTGTCTTTATCTTTTACAAGTTGTGAAGAACAAGCCGTCGCTGTGCCAGTGGCAAGGCGAAAAAAATCAGTCACTCTGGGCACTCTGGGCCTCTCTTGCGGGCCTCTAGGCTTTCTCAGGCGGCGTAATGTTTCGCAACGGTAAGCTGTAGATAGACCTGAGCGATGATGGACCTGGGTTGCCTAGTTTGGGCGTCAACTCCCTGCGTAGACCCCTTGCAAGGGTCGATCGCGCCCTCTGTGCCATTTACCCAGCCCTTATAGATGCGCTGACCCCAAGACAGCGGTATGATCCACGAAGGCCACCGCAGATTAGAGCCTGAGATTAGTGCCTGCTGCACTGAGCTAACGAATGTTTATAGATTTCTGAGAACGCTAGTTAAGTAGTAGAAACCTGCCCATGAACGTAATGGACTTTTTCCGCATGAGCGCGGGCCAGTGGAATTCCCAGCGCACTACTCACCACCTGCCCTTTCGCCGCGCCGAACTAGGTGGCTCTACCATCTCTGTCGAAGCTCTCGACGTGGGGAACCCTAGGGTAGTAGAAATTTGCCAGCTTCACGACGTAGACCCTGCCCTGGCGGTGGGGGGAGCCTACGTGACCTGGCAGGGGACAATGGCCTGGGACAAAGACGATGAAAACCACGAGGGCAGCACCGTATTTGCCCTCGTGCCCGATGCTGACGATCCTAGCCGTGGTCAACTCCTGCGCGAGCGGGGCTACGCCGAAATCGTGCCTGTAATTGGTCGTTACGAGATTGACGGCGAGGGCGGGCTGCTGCTGATTACTGAGTATGAAACCATGAGCTCCGTGGAGCGATTTTGGTTCGCCAACCCCAACCTGCGGTTGCGCACCAGTGTGGTGAAGCGGTTCGGTGGTTTCAGCACGGCGTCGTTTTGTGCTGAGTCGCGCCAGGGTGAGCCCGCTGACGAAGGTGCAGCGGCCCAGGAGCTAGCTCCTATTTCAGCTTTTGGCTGGTAGCCCTAGGCCGCTACTTCTGCTGGACCAGCGCAAGCTGAACAAAACTACAGCATCGGCGGCACCGTCAGGCCTTTGAGGGTTTTTGCCTTTGAGGAGAGGCTTTTGCCCTGCACCAGCACTACAAAGTTTCCTAGCCCCATTGGGTTAATAAGCTGGTGTAGTTTGTCGCGCCGCTGAATGGCCAGGTTGACCGTAGCCGGATCGCTAGCCTGAATCTGTCCTAGCGCCGCAATGCGATCGCCTAGTCCCAGCGCCATCAAAAACATGGCCTGCTGAGTGGCTCCCAGCGTTTCTAATCCACAGACTTCGCCCTGCCGTTCGAGGGCCGTGAAGTTAACGTGGGCGGTAATATCTTGGTGACCCAGGTGACTGTAGGGGTTATCGTGGTGGGCATGCTGGTAGTAGCACTGAAGCGTTCCCTGGGCGCGAGCGCGGTTGTAGTAACGGCTGGCCGGGTAGCCGTAGTCGATGGTTAGCACATAGCCTCGGTGCAGCTTGGTGGCGACGGTTTTCATCCAGTCCAGCGCGGCCAAGTGGACTTCGGTGCGGTAGCCGGAGGCATACTGAGGATCATTCAGATCGATGCCGACGAAAGTAAAATAGTCGGCTAGACGCGGGGTAGAGGGAGCCGCTGCTGCTTCTTTAAGGGAATCGTCGGTACGACTGCCTAGGGTGACATAGACCTCTTGCAAACCCGCTTCTGTGACCACCACCTGGTGTACGGGTAGGGCGTCTACCAGCTCATTTGAGAAAAAGCAGCCGGTAATGCTGTCGTCGGGGATTTCTTCTAGGCCGATCCACGCTACGCGCTCGGCCCAGGGCTCTAGGCGCTGGGCCTGAGTCGCCTGTAGTCGATCCGATCTTTCGACGATTTGGTAGCTGAGGGCGGCAAAGCAGTCGGCAAAGCGGTTCTGTAGTGTACCTAGTATATCGGCGGCAACCAGCCCCTGGCCTGCTCCCATTTCGATGAGGGGAAAGGGTGCTGGACGGCCTAGATGTGCCCACATTTCAGCAAACTGGGCAGCCAATAATTCGCCAAAGTCGTGGCCCAGGTGGGCGGAGGTGACAAAATCGCCCTCAAAGCCTAGGACAGCCTCTTTGGTTGTGTAGTAGCCCCCCTGGGGATGGTAAAGAGCCAGCTCCATAAAATCGGCAAAGGAGATGCGATCGCCGGGTGACTGACGGATGCGATCGCGTAGAACCTCGTACAGCTCTGAGTTGTGGGGCATGGGCTACCAAACTTTTCCGTATTCTGCGTCATTTCCATACTCTGCGTCATTTAAGACTGTAGCGCTAGCTAAGTCTGTAGCTGCTGCCGCAGCTTTTCTACAGAATTAGCTACGGCTAGGCACTTGGTGCCACGGCAGACCATGCCCACCGCTCGCTCGGGCAGGTCTTTACTGAGGGTAAATACAGTTGTTGGCCAGTAGTCCGTCGCTAGCGCGGCAACCGCACCCCCAGTAGCTTTGACCACGGTGCCGTGAAGAAACCAGTTGAGGCCGCTCAGCAGGCTAGGGCAGGCGCGGGGAATCTGTTCCATCACGGTGCCAAAGGCCTGCAGGGCGCGTTCGGCCCGGTCTAGATAGGCTGAATCATCGGTGAGCAGCGAGAGGCGGACGAGGTTTGCGACCGCAATTCCATTCGCCGACGGGGTGGCGTTGTCTTGGTAGGGTCGCTCCTGTACCAGCAGGGCCTCACGATTGGCCGTGCTGAGGTACCCCCCCCGATCGTCAGACCACAGCCCCCGGTCGAACTCCTGCTGGGTTGCGATCGCTAGCCTCAACCAGTCTGTTTCTGTCGGCGCGTCTGCTAGCGCTAGACTGGCCTGGTGCAGATCAATGAATGCTTTAATCACCAAGGCATAGTCTTCAGCCTGAGCCTCTACCTGAGGCCTGCCGACGTAGCCCAGTCGGTACAGCTGGCTGCCAACCCACTGGTGCTGGCGAATGTGCTCAGCCGCTAGCACCGCCGTAGCTAGGTAGGCGGAGGACTGCAACACCACTGCCGCTTTGGCCAACCCCGAAATCATCAGGCTGTTCCAGGCCACGATCAGTTTGGTGTCAGTTACAGGGGGAATGCGGCCTGTCCAGGCCTGGGTTTTAGCAGCCTGACTGGTGGTAGCCGGGGGGAACGTAGTCAAATCTGCTGCTGGGGTACCGTAGCGCAGGGTAAAGAGTTGATCCAGCGCGGATTCTACTTCGGCTGGCAGGGAGCCGAGGTAGGTTCGGTTCAGCACAATCTGCCCTTCAAAGTTGCCTTCGGGGGCGATCGCAAAGGCCTTTGTCAACTCCCGAAGTTGCTCAGCAGTCAGCACAGATTTCAATACCGAGTAGGGCCAAGCGTAGAATGCGCCTTCCTCGGGTTCAGCATCGTTAGGGGTGACAAAGCTGTCGGCATCCTGGGCGGCGTAGAAGTAGCCGCCAGGGCCAGTCATTTCACGTTTAAGCCAGGTATGGGTGAGGGCGATCGCCCGTTCAAAGGCCGGGTCCCGTTCCCCGCTAGCCCATAGATCGGCCAGATACTCCACAATCAGCCCGTTGTCGTAGAGCATTTTTTCAAAGTGGGGCACCGTCCAGGTTGGGTCCACAGTGTAGCGGTGAAACCCGCCCCCGACGTGGTCGTAAATGCCGCCTAGAGACAGATCGTGTCCCCGCTGACCGCAGATGTGGGCCGCATCGATCTCTAGGTCAAACTGTATTCCGCCCAGCGCCGCCTCTGCGTAAGGAATCATCGGAAAGCAGGTGCCCTGACCAGACGACACTAGAATTTTGGCGATCGCCGCCAGGCCGGAATAGAGTATCTTCGCTGAAGGTATACCCTCCGCCACGGGCAGCTGCGCTCCCTGGCTCAGGTTGCCCATCACCGCCTCAGTCACCTCCCCCAGCCGGGGCTTCTCGGTGTCGTAAAACTGGCGCAGAGCGGTGAGCACCTGCAAAAAGCCTGCCCGCCCGTACTTCGGCTCTACCGGAAAGTAGGTGCCGCCAAAGAAGGGCACCCGCGTTTCGGGATGCAGCACCACGTTGAGCGGCCAGCCCCCCTGCCCGGTCAGCATTTGCAGCGCCTGCATGTAGATGCTGTCGATATCGGGTCGCTCTTCGCGATCGACCTTGATGGGAATGAAGCTGGCGTTCATATAGGCGGCGATCGCCTCATCCGAAAACGCCTCGCCCTCCATCACCGTGCACCAGTGGCAGCTAGAGTAGCCAATCGACAGAAAAATCGGCTTGTCGTCCTGGCTAGCCCGCTCTAGCGCCTCGTCGCACCAGGGCCACCAGTCGATCGGGTTTTCGGCGTGCTTACGCAGATACAAACTGGCCGAATCTGCTAGGCGATTAGTCATAAAAGCTAAGCGGGTGAGGGCATGATCACCCTACCACGGGGAAGTTTGGGTTCAGGGCGGTTAGGTTTGGGGTGTATACGCCGTGGCGTAATGGATTCTTCGACTTACCCCATGCAGATTCAGTTTCCAGAGCGCTGGCTGACGGCGGCTGCGGAGGCGGCATTTGGTGGTGCAC
>JBARUP010000618.1:0-4194 GCA_049645805.1 Nodosilinea sp. | reverse complement strand
TAGAGGTTGAGATAGCTTCTAGGAGCGAGAAGCGTTGGCGAAGCTTGCGGCAGCGTTACTCCTCTTGGGGCGGGCTCTGCCCCGCTATGAGGGTTTAAGGTTTGGAGTTTTACCATTGAATTTAACTCGTAGCATAAGGGTGCCCTCGAACTAGCTTAGAGGATTATTTATCTACCCGTATTGAGGATTAAGGCTTGTCTGGAGGGTTCTTTAGGTCACTAAGACTGTAAGCACTATACTCAGAAATCCCCTAATCAGGGGTTGTCAGTTCTTGCTGCTGTAGTGCGTTTGTCTCAGGTTTCTAACGGGTAAGCCTCCCAGGCTTTTCTAGCTCAGAAGGCCCAGCGATCGCCGCTCAAAATCAACCCTTGTTATTCCAGCTTGGGTGGCCGAAGAGTTTCTAGAAGTCTAGGCTTCGCCAGACCCGCCGTCGCTTTTTCGGAACCTGGGTGGCTTCACATTCATCCAAGTCAGTCACAGCGTTATATCCAGTATCCATTTCTATTTAGGAGACTTCCATGAGCGGAAACGATCTGCGTGCCCAGGCCATTGCCAACATCGCCTGCCGTCCTAAGGTGCCCGTTAGCGCACCAGGACGCCTCGAAGACCTGTGGGCTGCCGACGTGTTCAACCTCAGCAAGATGAAGGAATGCCTGCCCAAGTCGGTATTTAAGTCGCTACAAAAAACCATCACCACGGGCGCACCCCTAGACGTATCGGTAGCCGACGTGGTAGCCGTAGCGATGAAAGACTGGGCCATCTCTAAGGGGGCGCTTTACTACTCCCACATGTTCTATCCGCTGACCAATGCCACCGCCGAAAAGCACGACGGCTTTATCTCAGTGCAGAGCGACGGCTCGGTGATCTCAGAGTTTGCGGGCAAACTGCTGGTGCAGGGCGAACCCGACGGCTCTTCTTTCCCCAACGGCGGCATTCGCTCTACCTTTGAGGCCCGTGGCTACACCGCCTGGGATGTGACCAGCCCCGCCTTTGTGATGGAAACTGACAACGGCGTTACGCTCTGTATCCCCACGGTGTTTGTCTCGTGGACAGGGGAAGCGCTCGACAAAAAGACGCCGCTGCTGCGCTCTAACTCGGCTATGAGCAAGGCCGCTGCTCGCGTGCTTAAGCTGTTGGGCAACGACGAAGTTGCCCCGGTCAACTCTAGCTGCGGTGCTGAACAAGAGTATTTCCTCGTCGATGCTAACTTTGCTACCGTGCGGCCCGACCTGCTGCTGGCTGGCCGCACGCTGTTTGGCAAGCCTCCCGCCAAGGGCCAGCAGTTTGACGACCACTACTTCGGGGTGATCCCTGAGCGAGTGCAGGTATTTATGCAGGATGTGGAGGAGAAGCTCTACCGCCTGGGCATACCGGCTAAGACCCGCCACAACGAGGTAGCCCCCGGTCAGTTTGAAATTGCCCCCTTCTTTGAGGCGGCTAACGTAGCGAGCGACCACCAGCAGCTGATTATGACGGTGCTGCGTACTACGGCCAAAAAGCACGGCTTCGTCTGTCTGCTCCACGAGAAGCCTTTTGCTGGCATCAACGGCTCGGGTAAGCACGTCAACTGGTCGGTAGGTAACTCCACCCAGGGCAACCTGCTCGACCCCGGCGATAACCCTCACTCCAATACTCAATTTTTGGTGTTCTGCGGCGCGGTGATTCGCGGCGTGCACAAGTACGGCCCTCTGATGCGGGCGGTCATTGCCAGCGCCAGCAATGACCACCGCCTAGGGGCTAACGAAGCGCCGCCCGCCATCATCTCTATCTACCTGGGTTCGCAGCTTCAAGATGTGTTTGACCAGATTGCCAAAGGCGAAGTTACCGGGTCGCAGAGCAAGGGCGAAATGGATCTGGGCGTGCCTACGCTGCCGGTGTTCCCTAAAGACGCAGGCGATCGCAACCGCACCTCGCCCTTTGCCTTTACCGGCAACCGGTTTGAGTTTCGCGCTGTGGGCTCGGGGCAGTCGGTATCCGGGCCGCTAGTGGCCATGAACACTATTCTGGCCGACTCTCTAGACTGGATGGCCGATCAGCTAGAAGCCAAGCTAGAAAGTGGCGCAGATCTCAATGCTGCCATTCTCGACATTCTGCGCGGTGTGGTTCAAGACCACGGGGCCGTGGTGTTTAACGGCGATGGTTACTCCAGCGAGTGGCACGAAATGGCTGTCAACGAGCGGGGCTTGCAGAACCTGCGCACCACCGCCGACGCCCTGCCCGTGCTGCGGGAGCAGTACATTGAAGACCTCTTCACCCAAGAGAAGGTGCTGACTCCCGTTGAGCTGGGCAGCCGCTTTGAAGCCTACTCGGAACAGTACATCCAGTACATTGAAGTCGAGGCCAAGCTGGTGGTTGATATGGCCAAGACCATCATCTACCCTGTCGCCATGCGGCATCTGACCGAACTCTCCAAAGCCATCGATAGCCTCGATGAAATTGGCATTGATTTCGGCAAAGGTGATGTGGTTAGGGTAGTTGAGCTAACCAAGTCAATGATGACCTCGGTCGACGAGCTGAGCGACGTAATGACCAAGCACTTCACGTCAATCGAAGAGCACATGCAGTTCTGCGCTCAGACGGTGCGTCCTCTAATGGATAAGGTGCGCGAGTATGCCGATGCCCTAGAGGGCGAGGTCGCCGACGACCTGTGGCCCCTGCCCACCTACCAGGAGATGCTGTTTATCAAGTAGGCAGACTCTAGAATTCGTATCTAGATAACCTATCTATAACCCGGTTTCGACTGCGCTCAACCTACGATGACGGAAGGTTGAGCGCAGTCGTTCTTCTATGGGATCAGCCACTCAGCAGCGCTTCTACAAACTCGTAGCTGGAGAAAGGCCGCAGGTCTTCAATCCCTTCGCCCGCACCAATGAAGCGAATCGGCAGGCCGAGCTGTTCGACCACCGCTAGGGCAACACCACCCTTTGCCGTGCCGTCGAGCTTGGTGAGCACTACGCCGCTGAGATTAGCAGCTTCGGCAAAGACTTCGGCCTGGCGAAGGCCGTTTTGTCCCAGAGTGGCGTCGAGCACCAGCAGAGCCTCAATTTGGGCATCGGGGGCTTTCTTGTCGACAATGCGGCGAATCTTCGCCAGCTCGTCCATGAGGTTCTTTTTGTTTTGCAGACGGCCAGCGGTGTCTACGAGCAGCAGCTCGGTGTGGCGCGACTGGGCGGCGGCGATCGCATCGTAAACCACCGCTGCCGGATCGGTATTCTTGCCTGGGTTGGCAATCACCTCCACTTCGCTGCGATCGCCCCAGGTTTTGACCTGCTCAACAGCGGCGGCGCGAAAGGTGTCGGCAGCGGCAATGAGGGTGTTATAGCCGGACTTTTTAGCGATGTGGGCCAGCTTGCCGATAGTAGTAGTCTTGCCTGCTCCGTTAACGCCGGTCATCAGCCAGATATTAAAGCTACCTTTCTCGGGCGTAAAGGTCAGGTTGTGGGCGTCGCCTAGGGGGGCATCGAGCATATCTCGCAGAATGGACTTGAGGTAGGCGATCGCCTGGTCGGGAGGCAGTACCTCCTGACGCATGCGCCCCTGCAGGGCCTCAATCACTTTGTCAGTGGCGGCTACTCCCACATCAGCCTGGAGCAGCAGCGCCTCAATTTCCATTACCGCATCGTCGTTGAGCGGCCCCTGGCCCACGATAGCTTTCAGCTGGTTGACTAGACTGAGGCGAGTTTTATTGAGTCCCTGGCGCAGCTTGTTGAGCCAGGTGATCTCTTCGGCAGAAATATCATCGGGCCGACGCCCCTGGGCTGCTAGTACCTCTGCCGACCAGAGAAAGGCTTCGTCGAGATCAACATCGGGCAGGCTGGGCGCGGGCGGCGCGGCGGTAGAGGCGACGGGTTCGGGCTCCGGTTCTACAATGGCGGTGGCTTCGAGCTGCGCTAGACGCTGCTGGCGCTCTGCCTCGGCCTGAGCCCAGAAAGGGCGAGGAGCGGCGGGCTCAGGCGAAGGCTCGAGTGCTGCCTCCGCCACCTCAGGAACGTTTGTTTGATCTGTCTCAGCAGAAACCTCAGGTGATGGCAAGTCTACAACCGGTTCAGAAGCGGGCGCTTGTGTTGCGAGCGTCTCTTTGTTTGCTTCTATCTCCGCTGTCTTTGGTTCCGCTTCCTCAACCGTCTCTACTACCAAAGGCTCAGGGATGTCCGTCGGGGCTGCACTCGCTTCTTCCTCAGCAGGCTCTTCAAC
>JBARUP010000617.1:0-1844 GCA_049645805.1 Nodosilinea sp. | reverse complement strand
GTCTTATCCCGATCTATTGGGCACGGCGGCAGCGCGACAGCAGGCGATCGCAACGCTGGGCGAGGCCCTTGAAAAAATAGGATTCTTCATTCTCGAACCGCACCCCGTTGCTCCCGAAGTGGTGCGGCGCGCCTACCAGGTGGCCGCCGCCGTCTTTGCCCTACCTGAATCAGCAAAAGCTCGATACACGCTGCCTCAACAGCGGGGTCAGGGAGGCTTTTCTAGCCTGGGTAGCGAGCAGGCTAAGGGATATACCGTTCCCGATCTCAAAGAATTTTGGCACATCAATTGCCTCAGTTTCAGCGATCCCAATGCCCCTTGGCCGCAGGAAGTACCGCCATTTCGCCCAGTCATGACTCGCCTCTACCAGCAGCTCATGGCCTGTGCTGAGGTTCTCCTTGAGGCCTGCGCCGAGTATCTAGGCCAGCCCCACGACTGGCTAGCGGCAATGGCGACAGAAAGCAATACGGTGCTGCGGCTAGCCCACTATCCCGCGGTAGGAATGGCCCCTCCCGGCAGTCTGCGGGCGGCCCCTCACGAAGATATCAATCTGATCACGCTGCTCTGCGAAGCCACCGCCCCAGGGCTGGAGATTTTGACCCAGCAGGGATGGCTGCCCGTGCAGACCACGCCTGGTCAAATTGTGGTCGATACCGGCGACATGCTGCAAAGCTTGACCAACGGTCTGTTTAAGAGCACGACCCACCGGGTCACCAACCCCCAGTCAGCTAGTCAGGCTCGTTTGTCGATGCCATTCTTTGTGCATCCGCGCCCTGAGGTCGATCTAACTCCGGTTAGCAACCTGGTTCTTCGGACAGGCGGTATATCTCAGTTCCCGCCTATTACCGCAGCCGCCTATCTGGCTCAGCGGCTGGAGGAAATTCAGGTAGAGTCAGTGGGATAAGAAGGTGAGGCGGTCGAAATTCCACGATTCATGCGCCAATGCCTAGCCGTCCGGCCAGGCTGGGCGTCAGGGGCAGCAGTACGGTTAGAGCCAGAAACAAGGCCAGCAGAGCCAGGGCGGCGCGGGCGTCGTTGGGTTCAGAAATATCGTTGAGGCAGGGACGTTCTGGGGTGCGCTGCAAAATTAAGATAACAGCGGCCCAGTACAGCGCTAGAGGATTGGCTAAAGCCACCAGAGCCAGCACCACCAGGGTAAATAGGGTAGTACGACTTAGGGTTTTGCGACCGTAGATGGCCTGCACCATGCGGCCGCCGTCGAGCTGCCCGGCAGGCATCAGATTGAGAGCGGTAATCACGAGCCCGAGCCAGCCCATGATGGTCAGTGGGTGAATATCGACCAGCGGTTCTTGCAGGGCCGAGCCCAGGACTACTCGACCTAGAGCACCAATTAGCACCGATCCCTGAAAGAACCCGGAGGGAATTTGGAAGGCGCTGCCGGGGTGCGACAGCAGCAGCCCGCCAACCAGCATGGATAGAGAAACCAGGCCGCCTGCGGCGGGACCAGCTAGGGCAATGTCGAACAGCACGCTGCGGTTGGGCAGCAGCGATTCAAAGCGAGTGAGGCTGCCGAAGGCTCCAATTTGCCAAGCAGGAATCAGGAAAGGAGGGCTGAGGCGGATGTTGTAGCGGCGGGCGGTAACCCAGTGACCGGCTTCGTGGGCGGTCAGGATCACCAGCAGCGCCAGCAGGAAGGGCAGGGCTGCCCGCCAGCGCGAGAAGTCTTGGAGCAGGTCAAAGCCCTGCAAAATAGCCCCGGCCTCTAGCCCAGTGAAGAGGGTTGCGATCGCCAATACTCCAGCCAGCGCCCACTGAGTCGAGGTGGTTGTAGTCGGGTCAGCGGCGGCGGGCAGCACAACAACGGTCGGCTTTTGCTCTAGATT
>JBARUP010000616.1:0-8798 GCA_049645805.1 Nodosilinea sp. | reverse complement strand
TGAATCAAGACGATGCGGTGGCCCTGGGCAACCGGGGTATCAAGGTGGGGCACCGCGCTCTGGCGACCGACAAAACTGGGGTTAGCTGGTTGGGGCGGAGAGTCTGTGCTATCCAAGGCAACTGGTTTCCTCAGAGCCTCTTCAGATGGGGAACACTGCTCTATTTCTCCCCGATTCAGGGGGGGCAGGGCGGGGAACATCTAGCGCTTTGGTCTGTCCAACAGCTTGCCCATACCCCAGAGAGACGGTGCCGCCAGAAACATCAATGCCCATGCGGTGCAGCGATCGCTTCGAGCCGACTTCAGGGTTGATTTAGTTACTTTCTCGCCGGTCACCTTCGACAGCAGCCGCCACATCTGATAGGCCACGTCTTTAATGTGGCCCTCGGTATATCCAGCGGCGTTAGCAATATCGAGGTACTTTTGCCCCTGCCACACCTGCCGCAGAATGGTACGCTGCAAATCGTTCAGATGCCGCCCGGTGACGGTGAAGACAAGCCGGTCTGCCAGTTCTACCGCATCTGATGCCATGGTTCTGTGGTGCTCCTACGGCCACAACTCTAGCCGAGATTTTTATTTCTTTCACCCCTGGCCCTACAGTTGCCGTCTTTTTCCGCTCCTTAGCGCCGCCAGCCTTTGGTACTAAGCCGACTCTGTCCGACTGACGGGGACCAGGGCTGGAGCTACGGTGAACTTACTCACCCGTAGCGCATCGAGCGTGTAATGAATATGACGGCTGCTACTTTTCTCTCCCCAGATTTCATTAGGGAAGATCTGGCGGGGCCATGGCAGTCCTCCCCAGGACCCGGTCAGGTCAGACGACGGATTGCGACGCTGACTCAGCGGTATATAACGGTGGACCATCTGCGCGATCGCCTCGCCGACCTGCCCTATCAGTTCCAAAAACCCCAGCCGCGCCGCTGGAACCCAGTGAACTGGGCTGCCATACATCCTGAACAAGTGATCGGTATTTCGCTCGATACCTTCTGCGCCATTTTGCTTGGCACTATTAATACTGAAGCACCGATTCGCGGCTACACCCAGGCTAGTCGTCAGTATCTGACGAAGTTTTACCCCCAGATGGCGGAGTTTGTCGGAGGTACCGTAGATGCAGCTGGAGTCATCACGCCGGGGCTGTGGGAGCGTGAAGAAAAACGCCATGCTCCTGTTCTGACCACCTTCTATCACCGGCTTTCGGGAAAACAACCCCACCCCGTCCCTCACCAGGCGCGGCCCTATAGCCCCAGCGGCGATCCCCGAGCAGACCTTTACCGCCACGGCCTGCACCGCATTGCGACAGAATATGGAGCCGCCTGCCTCTACCTATGGATGATGGCCTACACCACCGGCCCCCTGCAGGCCGCGCTAAGAGAACTGCTGATTGACGAAGTCAACCACATGACTAAGTTCTGGGGCTTTGGCCGCTAGACCTACCGCGACACCAGCCTGGGGCTGATAGCGGGTACTCTGACCCACGCCATGGTGCAAAAGTGGCAACAGCCCGGCCTTCAGGGCAGCCTGATTCACACCCTCAAGCGCATGACGACTGAACTGGCCTGGGGACAGTGGCACCCGAACCAGCAGATCACGTTCTTTTACACCTTCGACCAGGTCATGCGGGTGCTGTGGCAATGGAACCGCTCCCTCACGCCCCCCTACCTGGAAAACTTATTTGGCTATCACTCCAGCAATTATTAGACGGCTGATTTTGACCTTGGATTACCTAGTCTGTTTTTTCAACAGCGCATACGTAACGCATACATAAAGAGTATTTGGTTATGAACCAGGGATTTGACTTCTCGACTTTGCCCCCAGACATTCATCCGGAATCGATTCCAGCCCACGTGGCGGTCATCATGGATGGCAACGGCCGCTGGGCTACCCAGCAGGGGCTACCGCGTGCAGCCGGTCACCGTCAGGGAGCCAAAACTGTCAAAGCGCTGCTGCGCTGCTGTAAAGACTGGGGTATCGGGGTACTAACGGTTTACGCCTTTTCTACCGAGAACTGGCGGCGACCCGTAGAAGAAGTGAGCTTTTTGCTGCGGTTGTTCGAGCGGCTGCTGCGCCGCGAGCTGGCCGAAATGCAGCGTCAGGGAGTGCGGATTCAGTTTTTGGGCGATCTGTCACCGCTGCCGCAGCGGCTGCAAGATCTCATGCACGAGGCGATCGCAATGACCTGTCATAACCATCGCGTGCAGTTTAACGTGGCGGTCAACTATAGCGGGCGGCAAGAGCTGGTGGCCGCCACTCGGCACATTGCCCAGCAGGTAGCCTGTGGTGTTCTAGCGCTAGACCAAGTGAATGAAGCATTTCTGGCTCGCGTGCTGCTGACCCACCCTCTCCCCGACCCTGACCTGCTGATTCGCACCAGCGGTGAGCAGCGACTAAGCAACTTTTTGCCCTGGCAGCTGGCCTATACCGAGCTGTACTTTACCGACTTGCTCTGGCCAGAGTTCGATCGTGCCGTCTTTCACTAGGCCCTACAGTGGTACCAGCGCAGGCAGCGCCGCTTTGGCGGGCTGCCTGTCGCGCTAGCCCAGGGTTAGGACAGCTTCCGCTCAGGTTCTAGACTACTTCCGCTTCCGCTAGCGCTGGGTAGTCGGTGTAGCCCTCGGCCCCGCCGCCGTAGAAGGTGTTGGGGTTGGGCTCATTGAGCGGCGCATTGTGCAAGAAGCGCTGGGGCAGATCGGGGTTGGCGATAAACAGCTTGCCGTAGGAAACTAGGTCGGCGTCGCCGCTGGCGATCGCGCGATTGCCAGACTCCTGGTCGTAGTCCCAGTTCACCATTAGATTGCCGTGGTAAATCGGGCGGAACTCCTTGGTGGGAATGGGGGTACCGCCGTGGCGCAGGTCGGCTTCGCTGGGTTCGAGCAGGTGCAGGTAGGCCAGGTTAAACGAGTTGAGCGCCTCAATGGCGTAGCCAAAGGTGGCCCTGGGGTCAGAATCGCTCATGTCGTTGAAGGTGCTGCTGGGGGAGAGACGGACGCCGACGCGATCGCCACCCCAGACTTTCACCACGGCTTCGGTTACCTCTAGCAGCAGGCGGGCGCGATTTTCGGCAGAGCCACCGTAGGTATCGGTGCGGCGGTTACTGCCGTCGCGCAAAAACTGGTCGAGCAGGTAGCCGTTCGCCCCGTGGACCTCAACGCCATCAAAGCCTGCCTCTAAAGCGTGTTTGGCGGCCTGACGATACTGATCGACAATGCCAGAAATTTCATGTAGCTCCAGCGCTCGGGGGGCAACAAAAGGCTGCGTGCCTTCGTAGGTCATCGCCTCGCCCTCGGGCTGCACAGCGCTGGGGGCTACGGGCAGTGCCCCGTCGGGCTGTAGAGAGGGGTGCGAAATGCGGCCCACGTGCCACAGCTGCAGGAAAATACGACCGCCCTTGTCGTGGACAGCCTGGGTGACCTGCTGCCACCCGTCAATTTGTTCAGGGCTATAGATGCCGGGAGTAGCGGGATAACCGACGCCCTGGGGGGAAATCTGGGCAGCTTCGGTGATGATCAGCCCAGCAGAGGCGCGCTGCTGGTAATAGAGCACATTTAGCGAGTGTGGCACGTTGCCCTCCCCGGCCCGGTTGCGGGTAAGGGGGGCCATCACAACGCGATTGGACAGCTCATACGCGCCGAGCTGAACAGGGGTAAACAGGCTTTTTTCGCTCATATAACTTCCTTTGAAATAGCTAGGGACAGAGAATTGTGGACAAAGGGTATGGCTCAGGTAGGGGCAAACTGAGGCGAATTCGTCGTTAGCTCAGAAACGGCTCGACGGCTTTGGTCAGCATCGTTTTAGAAACAGCGCCAACAACCTGCTCCATCTGCTCACCGCCCATAAACACTATCAGAGTCGGAATGCTGCGAATGCCGTAGTGCGAGGCGAGGTCAGGCTGCTCGTCGGTATTGACTTTGACTACCTTGAGCTGTCCTGCGTACTGCTGGGCAACCTCGTTGACAACGCTGGACACCATGCGGCAGGGACCGCACCACGGAGCCCAGAAGTCGACCAACACAGGCACATCGCTTTGCAGCACTTCACTCTGAAACGTATCTTGGGTAATACTGGCAACGGCGGACATCTGAGCACCTCTGCAAAGCAGGAAACTTCAATTGTTCGAAAAAGTCGAACAATTAGACTATAGCGCTCCCCGTGGCATAATGCAACTATGCGACCCATCTACCACCCCAACCCTCGAGACATCGCGCTTGAAGGAGTTTTATATGCCCTTGGCGACCCGGTGCGGCTCGAAATCGTGCAGCGGTTAGCCAAGGGCAACGAGCTATCGTGTTCTGATCTAGATTTAGATGTCGCGAAGTCAACCCTCTCCCACCACTTCAAGATTTTGCGAGAGGCTGGGGTACTGCGCTGTCGCAAACAGGGTACGCAGCACATGAACTCTCTACGCCGCGACGAGCTAGAGGCCGCATTTCCTGGTCTACTCGACAGCATTCTAAAGGCGGCTCAGACCTAGGTCGAGACCTAAGCTTGTGGTCTTTGCAAAAGAATGTAGCGAGTTTCCATTTACCCGGTCAGCTGAGCCCTATTTAAGGCTTGCTCATGAACGACATCAGCGATCTTTTTGGTGAAGCTTGCTGTGGGGACGGCCAACAGCAGCCCCAGAAACCCAGCCCATTGTGCCCCTACCAGCAGCGCCAGAACAATTACCGCCGGATTTAGCCCAGTAATGCCCCCCATGAGGCGCGGCGCGACTACGTTATCGTTGATTTGCCCCAGCACAATAGCCACACCTAGAACTTTGAGGCCAAGGGAAATATCTTGGAATGCCAGTAGAGTACTCACTCCCAGCACCGCCGCCGTACCCCCAAAAGGAATAATGCTAACCAGGCCGATAACTAGGCCAAACAGCAGGCCGAAAGGGACATTGAGTAGAACCAGAGCGGTAGACTGGGCCGCTGCCAGAATTAGTGCCAGGGTAGCTTGCCCAGAAAAATAACTTTGAAAGCTAGGCCGCAGAGAGCTTCGAACTTCATTCTGCCAGGCTGATGGCAGCCAGCTCAGTAAGCCATTCCATAGAGAGTCACCGTTTATCACCAGCAGAATGGTTAAAACAGATGTGATCAGAAAATTTAGGGCGCTATCAAGAGTGCTAAGGGTGACACCAATAGCTTGGGTAGTGGTGGCTTGCAGCGCGTTTGTTAGCTGACTAGCGCCTTCTTCCGTAAGCTGATCGAGGTTAATGGGCAAGCTTTGAAAGACAGCTCGATCTTCAAGCCGCAGCAGCTCAGTCTTGGCCTGATCTATCCATCCCGGCAGCTTTTCGGCTAGCTCATTAAGCTGCTGCCACACCTGCGGACCCAAGAAGATAATCAGAACTGTTGCGACAAAAACGGCAAGCAGCACGACTGACGACACCGCTAAGCCTCTAGCAAACCCTCGTTTCTCTAGCCAGTCGATGGGGTAGTCAAGCAGGAAGGCAACTAAAGCGGCGGTGATCACAATGCTGGTAGCAGGCTGTAGCAGCCCCCCCAGCTGATACAGCAGCCAGCCATTAAGACAAATGACAGGAAAGGCTAGGGCTGCGATCGCCCAAGTTGGCAGCTTTGAGAAAGAAACCATAGAGTTCGTTGTAGCGCCATCGCCTGTTTGCAGTGGTATTATCACCCATTCGCTGGCTGTCAAAGGTTCGATTAGTGGCCAAATAGGGCTGCGGCTGTAGAATTTGAGATGAGAAAGCCCTTGTTGTGCTGCCGCCCTGCAATCGCCTCATACAATGCCTATTCCCCCGGACACCGATTACTACGCAGTCTTAAAGGTTGGTCGCCAGGCCAGCCTAACGACGATCAAACAGTCTTACCGGCGGCTAGCCCGGCAGCTACACCCCGACCTTAACCCCGACAATGAGGCCGCAGCAGAGCAGTTCAAAGCCCTAAACGAAGCCTACGAAGTCCTCTCAGATTCGACCAAGCGCCGCCAATACGACCGCTATGGTGCCCACTGGAAGCAGGCCCAAAAAGGGTACGAGCGAACCCCCTACAGCGGTAGTCAGAGAGACGATGACTTTGAGGAAATGGAGTTTGGCCGCCACGGCAGCTTTGAAGACCTGCTTGGGGATCTTCTAGACCGCTATCGCTAAGGGTTTGTTGGCCTAACGATATCTGTAGCGGTTCGCGGTAAGTCTGCACCATCTTCAAATAGTGAGTTTAAGTCCAAGTAAATAGGCTTCTAACCGGCAGCTCTCTCCCTAGCAGCTAGTCCACCTCGCTTGCGATCCATAGCTGGCAAACTGATGACTTAGCATTCCCGGTCTATGGCTGAAATATCTAGTTCAGCTAGGGAGCTGAAAAACGCCTGCAGGCGGACGGCGATCTTGTCTACGCCCCCTGCTACATTCGACTCGAGATTCAGCGGCAGCACCGGGTCGTGCAGCGACATTCGCACCATAAACCAGCCATTCTCCTCGTCGGATTTGCAGGCTACGCGCACGCCTTCGTAAGTGTTTGGGACGATCGCCCAGTCAGTCTGGGCGGCAATAAACCCCTTTAGCTGCTCAAACACGCTAGCGCCGTAGCTTTTGGCATCGGCGGCTAAGATCTTGAGCCGATACTCTTGGCTGTCGTGGGGGTCTTGCAGCGGGGCAATCAGGTCGGCAAGGCGCGTGCCGTTCAGGCGGGCTTTGGCTAGTTCAACTAGCAGTTTGCTGACCAGGTACGCGCCATCGTCTAAGAAGTAGTTCTCCTTCATGGCCCCGTGACCTGATGTCTCAATCGCGAGCCAGGTGGGCTGCCCCGCCTCGTTGAGCCGAATCGCCTCGTTGATGACGTTTTTGTAGCCGCGCCTAAAGCGATGATGAATGCCCCCCAGGTCACCCTCAATGAACTGAGTTAGCCCGTCGGAGGTGGTGGAGTCGGTAACAATCGTAGTGCCAGGGTGCTCTTGCAGCACGATGGCCGAAATCAGCGCAATTAGGCGGTTGCGGTTGAGCTCTCGCCCATCGCGATCGACGGCCGCACCGCGATCGACATCGGTGTCAAAGATGAGGCCAAAGTCAGCCCCCTGATCCACCACTGCCTGACAGATCGAAGCCATGGCGGCTTTGTCTTCTGGGTTGGGTGTGTGGTTGGGAAAAGTGCCGTCAGGGTCTAGAAACTGGCTGCCGGTAGTGTTTGCCCCTAGGGGCTCGAGCACGCGGCTGGCGTAAAACCCTCCTGCGCCGTTGCCAGCATCAACGATGATTTTGAGCCCGTGCAGCGGCTGATCAAAACTATGGGGGTGGTTGACTGACTGGCGAATAGTTTGCACTAGCCCCGCTGCGTAGTCGGCAATTAGGTCGCGGTTTTCTGTGGTGCCAGGGGTCTTTGCAGCGGCGAAGCCGTTCTGCTCGGCTAGCTGCAAAATGCGGGTAATATCCCCTTTACCAAGGCCGCCCTGACGGATAAAGAACTTGAGCCCGTTGCGGTTGAAGGGCAGATGACTGGCCGTCATCATAATGGCACCATGGCAGCCAAAGTCTGGCAGTACGGTGCTGGTAAACATGGCTGGGGTTGAGGCCATACCCACGTCTAGAACCCGGCAGCCCAGGCTTGCCATGCCCTCAATGAGAGCCTGCACTAGCGCTGGACCAGAGAGTCGGCTGTCGCGCCCTGCGGCAATGGTCAGCTCGTCCGCCGGGATGCTCAACTCGGTGGCTAGCCAGGTGGCAAACGCTCTGCCCAGGGTAGTAACCACTTCAGGGGTAAGGTTAACAGCTTCGCCGGGCACGCCCTCTAGGGCGACACCGCGAATATCAGACCCGTTTTGCAGGGCAGCCCAGTTGATTTGGGTAAGGGGCATGGTGCGATCGCTCTGTCGGTTAGCCCTCTCACCATAGAAGCAACCTCAGGACTTTGGCGATTTCTTCAGCTTTTTTGCGCCTAAGGTCAGGCTGATAGCCGTCTGCCAGCGTTGCTCTTGTCTGTGAGCTCCTATCTGAGCTCCTAAACTTTGCTCAGCACCTCGTCGCCCTTGTTTTTGGCCTTGGCCTCGGGCGCGATCGCCGCTGGGGCGCGGTTGATGCCCGGCAGCAGGTTCTCCACTAGAGTGTGGCTTTCTTCGAGCAGGTAGTTTAAGAACGCCTGAGAAACCACCGAGAGCTGCTTGCCCGCCAGGCTAGCTACGTACCAGTGGCGGTCAATGGGAAAGTGCTCGATATCGAGAATGGCAAACTCGCCGCTGGTGCCCTCAGAGATAATCGTGTGCAACGACAGCACCGAGATGCCCAGGCCGCCTGCGATCGCCTGCTTGATAGCCTCATTGCTGCCCAGCTCTAGGCGCACTTTGACATTGACATTGTGCTCAGCCAGCAGCTTTTGCACCGCGTGGCGAGTGCCCGACCCCGGCTCACGCATGATGAATTGCTCGCCATCAAGAGCCTGAATGGGCGATCGCGGCTTGCCCACTAGCGGATGATCCTGCGGGCCAAGCACGACCAGAGGATTTTCGAGAAAGGGGTAAATCTTGAGATCAGGCTGCTCGGGCGGCGTGCTGATGATGTAGAGGTCATCTTCATTATTGGCCATGCGCTCCCGAATCTGCTGGTGGTTAGTCACCTTCAGCGAAATATCAATACCGGGGAAGCGCTGGCAAAATGGCCCTAGCAGTCGAGGCACAAAGTACTTGGCTGTAGTGATGACTGCTAGCCGCAGCTGGCCCTGTTTTAGCCCTTTCAGGTCAGAGACCGACATCTCAAACTGGTCGAGGCCGTCAAAGATCTCCTGACAGGTTTCGAGCAGCTTTTGGCCCGCCTGGGTTAGGTAAAGGCGCTTGCCAATCTGCTCAAACAGGGGTAAACCAATAGCTTTGGTT
>JBARUP010000615.1:0-6580 GCA_049645805.1 Nodosilinea sp. | reverse complement strand
AGGTGGAGTTTCAACTTCTTAGCAGTTTGGGCTTTTCGCCAGCACCTGAACCGGGTGATTATCGTGCCTGGCACAACAGGGGTTTGTAGCCAGCCTAAATTTTCACCCTCGATTAGTCGTCAGGGGCATCTCCCTGCACGTCGTCATACAGAGCCTCGAGGCTCTGCTTTTGCTGGCGGCGGGACGGGCGGCGGTACTTCTTAGTCTGCAGGCGAGGCTCCTTGTGCTGCTGCCCCTTCTCTCCAATTCTGACCTTGAGAGCAGCATCAGGGTCCCCTTTCCTATGAAGCTGCTCCTCGTAGGCCAAGGACTCCTCTAGTAAAGTGAGATAAAAGCCGTAGCGCGGCCAGCCCGGCTCCACCGCACAGCCGGGGTCGCCCTGGTGCAGGCAGTCCTTGAACTGGCACTGACCCCGCAGCCGCAGCTCTGGGAAGCACTGACCTAAAGCGCCCGGTAACAGCCTTAAATCAGGCTGGTTGAAGCCGGGGGTGTCCGCCAGGAAGCCGCCGCCAGGTAGCTCAAATAGCTCCACATGCCGCGTAGTGTGTCGTCCCCGGTTCAATTTGCCCGATACTGCTCCAGTTTTGAGATTAGCCTGAGGAATGAGCTGATTGATCAGACTAGATTTGCCTACTCCTGATGGTCCAGAAACGACCGTTGTGCGACTCTCTAAGAGCGGATGCAGGGCTTTTAGGAGCTCTCCATCGTCGCTCTGAGTACTTATTCTGATGGCAGAGTAGCCCCACTGGTAGAGCTGGTCTTGCCAGTAGTATCGAGTGCTGTCGCTGACTAGATCTTGCTTGTTGAGCAAGACGCTTACCGTTACTCCCGTAGACTCAGCCTTGACTAAAAACCGACTCATCTGCTGAGGATCAAGCTCAGGTTCAGCCAGGGCGAATACCAGCAAGATTTGATCGACATTAGCTACTGGTGGCCGATCGAGGAGGCTTCGGCGGGGCCTGACCGCAGCGATCGCCCCTCGTCCTCCAGCCCAATCTACTCCCTCTAAGCACACCCAGTCTCCCACCATCACCTGTTGCCCCGTCTTCTTGAGCCGTGCTCGGCGGGTGCACAATAAGACGTTCCCTACAGACCCAGGGACGGTCGCATCTAGTTTTACCCGGTAATAGTTGGCCTGAATCGCTATCACCAGCCCTTCGGGGCGATCAGCTGTGGAGCTACTGGGACTACAAAATGCCATTCCCTAAGCGGGGCGTCGCACGTGCAGAACGAAATAATCACTGCAATCTTCTAGTCGTTCTACGGCATAGCCCTCCATAGTTAGGCTATCGGGCACCTGTTCTACCGGCTCGCCAGCGTCAAGCCATACCTCTAGCAGGGCACCCGGAGCCATTCTCTCGAGCTGGAGCTTAGTTCGCACGAAGTTAATTGGACAGGGAGTGCCCCGTAGGTCTAGCTGTGCATCTAGAGGGGGTGAAGCTGAGAGACTCATCCGCGGAATAACCCCCCCAGAAAACCTTCAATACCGCCTCGGTTGACCGTTTCGCCGCAAATTTCTGCCAGCTTTTCAACCAGCTCGCGCTCTTCGGGCTTAAGTCGGGTCGGAATATCAACCCGCACGGCTAGCAAATGGTCTCCTCGACTAACCGGGTTACCCAGCTTGGGTACCCCACGATTATCAAGCGTCAGCACGGTGCCAGGCTGAGTGCCTGCGGGCACATCAAGTTCTTCAGGCCCATCAACGGTCTCAATGGTGAGTTTAGAGCCCAAAATTGCCTGCAAGTAGCTGATTTTTAGGTCAGATAGAATGTTGATACCGTCGCGTTTGAAGGCTGCATCCTCAGCCACAAATAGATAGACGTACAGGTCACCGGCAGGGCCAGCCCGCAAACCAGCATCTCCTTCTCCCGATACCCGCAGTCGAGTGCCGTTATCGACCCCCGCGGGGACGGTAATCTTGAGTTTTTTAGTCTCCTGATTTTGGCCGCTGCCGCCGCACACCTCGCAGCGATCTTCGACGACCTCACCCGTACCGCTACAGGTAGGACAGGCCGATACCTGGGTGAAACTGCCAAAGGGAGTTCGGGTAGCCCGCCGCACCTGTCCTGACCCGCTACATGTACCGCAGGTGCTAGGGCGAGTACCGGGCTTAGCCCCGCTGCCGGTACAGGTGCCGCAGGTCTCCAAATGACTGATTTTGATTTCCTTCTCGCCGCCGAACACAGCCTCTTTGAAGCCAAGGCGCAGGTCGAGGCGCAAGTCGTCGCCCCTAGTTGGCCCACGACGCCGACCACCCTGGCCCGCGCTGCCCGAGAAGCCGCTGAAGAAGCTCTCAAAAATGTCGGCAAAGCCACCCATATCGCCAAAGTCTTGATAGCCGCCAGCACCTGTCCCCAGGCCAGCTTCACCGAAGCGATCGTAGCGAGCCCGAGTCTCAGGCTCTGAGAGTGCTTCGTAGGCGCGGTTTATTTCTTTAAAGGTTTCTTCAGATCCAGGATCTTTGTTGACATCCGGGTGGTACTTGCGGGCTAAGCGGCGATAAGCCTGCTTAATCTCGTCTTGATCCGCGTTGCGCGAAATACTCAGAACGTCATAGAAATCACGGGCCATAGGGGCTACCTAGACAACTCCAGCAACAATCAAACACTAAACTATTCTAAAAGGAGTGCCCACTTTGACCAGGGGTGATACCCGTCCCTACTATAACTTTAGTCAATGGCTTCGTAATCAGCGGTAACCGTGGCGTCCAGATCCGAATCACTGCTGAAGGTAGCTTCATCGTAGCCATCACTACCTTCAATATCAACGCCGACATCAGTAAAGTCTGCTCCTCCCATCTCCATGTCCACATCGTCGTTGTCCTCTGTGTTGCGGTAGGCGTTGGTGCCAACGGCAAATATGGCCGATTGCAGTACGTCAATACGCTGCTGAAAGGTGACAACATCAATGCCTGGCGACTGGGTAGCGGCTCGGAGGTCGCCAGCCTTCTCCTCCAGATCGGCCTGTGCTGCATCGTCGAGCAGGCTGCCGTGGTCACGCAGGGTAGCCTCATAGCTGTAGAACAAGTTATCGGCCCGATTTACGAGTTCCGCAACTTGCCGTCGCCGCCCATCTTCATCGGCGTAGGTCTCAGCTTCTAAACGCATACGGTCCACTTCACTGTTGCTGAGGCCACCGGTGTTGGTAATGCAGACACTCTGAGCGCGGCCAGTTCCCTTATCCAAAGCCGCTACCTTGAGAATGCCGTCGGCGTCAATCTCAAACGATACTTCAATCTGTGGCACCCCACGCGGGGCTGGAGGAATGCCGGTTAGCTCAAACTTACCCAGGCTTTTGTTGTCTTTGGCCATGGCCCGCTCGCCCTGCAAAACGTGAATCTCAACGGAGGTTTGGCCGTCAGTAGCGGTAGAAAATACTTGAGATTTGCTGGTAGGGATAGTCGTGTTGCGCTCAATAATCTTAGTAAACACCTCTCCTAGGGTCTCAATGCCCAAGGACAGCGGTGTTACGTCAAGCAGAAGCAGATCTTTGACCTCGCCCCCTAAAACGCCAGCCTGAATTGATGCTCCTAGGGCAACGGCTTCGTCAGGATTAACGGACCGATCGGGTGCTTTGCCGTTGAAGTAAGTGCTGATGGCCTGTTGAACCGCTGGAATACGAGTAGACCCCCCTACCAGCAGTATGCGATCGATGTCATCAGGCCCAAGGTCGGCATCCTTAAGCGCTTGCTTAACAGGCTCTAGGGTAGCTTGCACTAGCTCTGAGGCAAACTGCTCAAACTGAGCCCGAGTAAGAGCCATTTCTAAGTGCTTAGGGCCTGATTCATCAGCGGTAATAAAAGGCAGATTAACTGAGGTTGAAGCCATACTGGATAGCTCAATCTTAGCTTTTTCGGCAGCTTCACGAATGCGCTGAAGCGCCATGCGATCGGCAGACAAATCAATGCCTTCGGCCTCACGAAAGGCCGCAGTCATCCACTCAACAATGCAGTTGTCAAAGTCGTCGCCCCCCAGGTGATTGTTACCCGCAGTAGCTTTGACCTCAAATACACCGTCGCCTAGCTGTAGAATCGAGACGTCAAACGTGCCGCCCCCAAGGTCAAACACCAGCACAATTTGATCTTGATCCTGCTTGTCTAAACCGTAGGAGAGGGCCGCTGCGGTAGGCTCATTGATGATGCGCAGCACCTCTAATCCAGCAATGGTGCCTGCGTCTTTGGTGGCCTGTCGCTGGGCATCAGTGAAGTAAGCAGGGACAGTGATAACCGCCTGGGTTACCTCGGCACCTAGATACGCTTCGGCATCCTGCTTGAGTTTCTGCAAGATCATGGCAGAAATCTCCTGGGGCGTGAACGCCTTGCCGCGGATCTGTACATCTACAGTACTGTCGCGTCCGCTAACGCAGACGTAGGGGACGCGGCTACGCTCAGCTTCAGTATCTTCCCAGCGGCGACCAATAAATCGCTTGATGCTGTAGACCGTATTCTCGGCATTGGTAACCGCTTGCCGTTTAGCTAGCTGACCTACTAAACGCTCGCCGTTCTTGCCAAAACCAACAATGCTGGGCACCGTACGGCCTCCCTCAGTGCTGGTAATTACAGCCGGTTTGCCGCCTTCTAATACGGCGACACAGCTGTTGGTTGTTCCTAGGTCGATACCAATTACTTTACCCATAGCCCACGGTGCTCACTTAATCGTTCGCTATACCCTTCTTAACCAGCCCGAGTCTCCAACGCCCGTGCTGATATGACTAGGTTGCCCGCCTAGACTGAGGAAGTTATCGTCTGCGGCGGCAATTTTTCAGGGTAAATACTCGGGCCAAAGTGGCTGTAGCAATATATTCAGCATTAATCTGGTGCGCCACCGTCGCCACCGACAGCGCTGTCGGGGCCGTCTTCTGGTGGAGCAGCCACTTTTACCATAGCGTGTCGCAGTACTCGATCGCCTATCTGGTAGCCTCGCACGAACTCCTCAACAACAGTTCCTTCGGGGTGGTCTGCCGTAGGCTCGCGCATAACGGCCTCGTGCAGCAAAGGGTCGAACTCCTGACCTTCCGCGCGCATAGCCGAGACACCCAAGCGCTTGAGAGTCTCGACAAGCTGCTTGTAAACGCTTTGATAACTTTTGTGAATAGTCATCTCCGCCTCAGTTTGCGGCTTAATCTGCGATCGCGCCCGCTCGAAATTGTCGACTACTGGCAATAGCTCAATAACGGTATCACCTTTGATCTGAGTAGCTAGCTCATCTTTTTCCTTGCTGGTTCGCTTGCGGTAGTTCTCGAAGTCGGCCGCGATGCGCATCGACTGGTTGGCCCGATCTTCAAGCTGAGCCTTGAGCCCTGCTACCTGACGTTCTAGATCGGAGACAGCTGCGGCTCCAGCACCGCTCCCCTCAGGGGTAAGGACTTCAGCAGGGTCAACGGTAGCTGCTGCCGCCTCGACCACATCATCAAAGTCACTATCAACGGCGTCTACTTCAAGAATTTCTTCAATCGCTTCGGGTTCTGAAGCGGAGCCTTGTTCG
Organism: Nodosilinea sp.; assembly: GCA_049645805.1. Taxonomy (GTDB): domain Bacteria; phylum Cyanobacteriota; class Cyanobacteriia; order Phormidesmidales; family Phormidesmidaceae; genus Nodosilinea. The sequence goes on along the minus strand of JBARUP010000615.1, from coordinate 1,097 downwards.
ATGGGGTGAATGTCGTCAACCATGCTGATACGTAACCCGACGGGGAATGCAACAATTTTGCCTGAGCTCAAGCCTACTCCAGCAGAAACTAATCCTGCCTGAGAAATTCGCCTTTGGCAATAGCTTTAATTCTATCGTGGATTGCAGGTTTCACCGCTTCAGTTCCATTTGCCAGGGCAGCGGGCCTGCTCCTGCACCTTGCTGCCCTGGTGCAGATAAATTGGATGAGGGTATCATCGAGACTACGGGGTCACTGCGGGTAGGGCTTGCGATCGCACTAATCAGCAGGTGCAGCCCTCCCATCTAAGGCACACTGCTTGCACAGGATTGGGTTTAAGCCTTTTACATCGGTATTCTCACATCAGCGCTATGACTAATTCCTCCTCCTCCCGGCGAGCTCTTGTACTCCAGCGGAGCTTTTCGCCCTTCGGCAACCAGCTCATTCAGTCGGGCTACGTTGACTCAGAGCAAATGCAAAAGGCTCTAGCGGAGAGCCGCAAGTCCGGGCAGTCGCTGACCGATGTACTCGAATCTCTCACGGGGCAACAGCTCTCTCCCGAACTGCTGCGACAGTATAAAAAGCAGCAGCTCTTTGAGCTTAAGATTCTTTACGGTGTCGAGTCGCTGGATCCAGAGCTTGACAACATTTCGGCCCCCCAAATCAGCCATTTGATCGACACCTTAATACCTGTCGATACCTGTCGCCGTCACCGCTTAGTGCCGCTCTCCAAAGAAGAGGGTGAAACCGCTTCTGTGCTGGTGGCCATGGTTGATCCTGAGAACTTAGAGGCTCAAGACGACCTAAACCGCATTTTGCGGCCCCGAACCATGGTCCTCAAGCGGATGGTCATCACTATTGAAGACTACCAGCGCTTGATATCTACCTACTTAGACAATGCGGTTGCCAAGCAGAAAAAAGAGGAATTAGACGCTGCTGTAGACGTCAACACCAGTCTGGAAGAACTCGACTTCGGCGAAGGGAGTCTAGAAGACGTTATCGACGAGGAATCAGATCTCGGAGCGGCCCTCAAAGATGCCGGTGCGGCCCCAGTGATTGCTCTAGTCAACAAGATTTTGGCCAAGGCCCTGCAGGAAGG
>JBARUP010000614.1:0-1596 GCA_049645805.1 Nodosilinea sp. | reverse complement strand
GAGTATGGTGCTTTCAATGTCCGTATTTTTGGCCCTATGGCCCGCAACGAAGCCGATTCTCAAAGTGACATTGATTTCTTAATCGATATGGAAGCGGGGCGAAGTTTATTTGATTTGGGTGGCTTGCTGATGGAGTTGTAAGACCTGTTAGGATGCCCAGTGGATAGCGTGACTGAGAAAGGGCTGCGGGCTAAAATTCGCGATCGCGTTCTCAGCGAAGCCGTAGCTTTATGAGAAGCGATCGCGGAAAGTCGGAAGATATTCTGGAGGCCATAGAGCGTATTGAGCGCTATTTAGAGTTCGGCATTCTAAAGTTCCTTGGTCACAAATTACTGGAATGCGAAACGTTTTAGCTCATAATTATTTTGAGATTGACGTTGACATTGTTTGGACGGTTATAGATCAATAACTACCCAATCGAAGACAAAGCATAGAATCGATTCTCAGCTCTCTATAATTCTCTCAGGCGCGATCGGGTTCAAGTTCCTCTTCCCTTCAGGTTATCGTAACTATCACACCTCAATCCAAAAACTAAGATGTCAGACAATCTTACTACCCTACTGCAAGCCGCCCGTCAGGGAAAAACAGACGCCATTGCTGACCTGATCAAAGCCAAAGTCAACGTGCCGGCTTTAACGGTTAAGGTGACTCGGGTCAAAGCAGGGTACAAGGCACGCCTAGAGAGCGTTTTTGTGCCCGACAAAACGCGATCGATTGCTTTCGTCAAACGTCTGTTTACTGACCTGAAGCTGCCTACAGCAACCCGTATTGACCTCTTTGGCTGGCTACAAACAGATGACTTTCCGGCTTGGCAGGCCGCGATCGATATTCCCGCCAGTGAAGATGCTGAGCCGGTAGCTGATACAGCAGATCCTAGCGGTGATACTGCGGAGTCTGAGGCTAGTACTGATACCTCAGCCAAGCCTAGTCAATCTCGATTCAAGTCGGTCTTGGGTGCGGTGGGTGCCGCTGCCGGGGCAGTTGGTACGGCAGCTAGCGCCGCTGGACAGGCCGCTAGTCAAGGGGGAGGAGCAGTTAGCGACGCGATCGCAGGCACCGCCAAAACCGTTGGACAGGCCGCTACCCGTACTGGCGGTGCCGTGGCGCGCACGTCGGCTGATGCCCTGGGTGCTCTCGGCAAAACCATTGCGCACGTACCCGAGGGGTTAGGTGACCTAGTGCAGGCAGTCAACCAGAACTCGGAGCTGCAAAGCGTGACCAAAGCGCTTAGGGTAGACTGGCTGCTTCAGCTCTTAGACCGCGTCGATGTTGTCAAGGCAAAAGAGCAGGTACACCAGCTACAGGCCCAGTACCCCAACGCCACGCCCGGCCAGCTTGCTCGCCGCATCATGACTCGCAAGGCGCTCTACGTTGGCGGAACCGGACTTGCCAGCAGTCTGCTACCTGGTTTTGCGGCGGCGATGATAGCCGTAGATCTAGCTGCGACAACGGCCATTCAAGCTGAAATGGGCTATCAAATTGCCTGCGCCTACGGATTTGACGTGCACGACGAGGAGCGCAAAGGGGAGATCCTGTCGATTTTTGCTCTAGCTCTAGGCAGCAACAAAGTACTTAAAACCGGCTTGACTTATCTGG
>JBARUP010000613.1:0-2880 GCA_049645805.1 Nodosilinea sp. | reverse complement strand
TGACAGTTAATTCTGAGTAAGCCCCGCAGATCCTGAACATCCAGGGCCTCTTGCTTGAAGCGAATTAAAGGTTCGTCAGAGTTAAAAAAGCTCATATCTCAGCAAAGCCCTCTATCTAGAGACAAAGCAAAGGTTTGTATAAGTCTATCGTAAGATATATGACGGGCAAGCTGCGATAGGGGTGGTACGATTCTGGAGTACGGTCTTGAGGCGTTCCCCTAGATCGTTAGGGTTGAGTAGCTAGGTCACGGGCTCTAGCTATAAAAGCCCAGGCCAACCCCCATATCCTCATTGCCAAAGTGCTGGGCCTGAAGACGAACCGCCCGTTCACCGCAGCTAAAAGTGGGGTGCATCACGTCCGTGATGCACCCCAGGTATGATATTAGACATAGCAAACAAACGTCGTCAGTTCACAACCTACGGCCGATCTGATAGAGGGTTGCGCCTCCCTTCGGCTGCGATTAAGTGGAGGAAGCGATAAAAACTCCACAACCAACAGTTTGTATTATTTTCCCGTTGCCTACAGCCTTGACATCGCTCTCCTTCAGGCTGTAGCGCTAGACCACATCGACAAAACGTCTATACAACGCGGATATGTACTTAATTTAAGGCGACTAGCACCTGAGGGAATCTCTCCTACGGTAGGATTGGCTTTCTATCTTCTGTCATAGCTGATCAATCATCAAAACACCTCAAATTAAGCTTGAGTTTGTGTCGCATACGCCCGCTCAACATGCAGCACTTTTAAGAGTTTTGAAGATCTGGATCCCAACTGTTTTGGTGCTTTGTCTTCTCACCGGCCTCAGCTCACCGGCGATCGCCGCGCCTACATCTGTGCAGTCAGACTTATCCTCCGTCCCTCTAGCCATCATGCAGCCATCTGAGATTCAGGCCACTATTCAAGCCGCGATCGCAGCCTGGACCCAGGGCAGGGCAGAAGAGTTTGCCAATTTGTTTGCAGAAGATGGGGAGTTCATTGTGCCCGGTCATCGCTGGGTAGGGCCAGAGGCGATTCGGCAAGTTACGGCAGATTTCATCCAGGATCACGAGGCAACAATTTCCATACAGCACATACTCATTCAAGACCAGCACGCCGCGATCGAGTGGCAGTGGCAGGAAACCAACAAGTCAACTGGCGAAAATAGTCAGGCTAACGACGTGATCATGATTGATTTTGTCGACGGCAAGATTCAGCGCTGGCGCGAATACATAGACGCTCAATCCCAGCTAGCCGGGTGAAATAGAAGACGAACACAGCTCGACAGCGGTTGGCGGTGCCCGCCGCTGCCGGTGCACCTAGAACGGCCCGTAGCTAAGGCCCAAGTCAACAGCCTGTGCAACTTAATTCAATTCTCCAGCGACGGTTCAGTATCGCTGACTACAACTCGTACTGAGTTTGCGTTGCACACTCTTGACGTAGCAAGCTGACCTCAAGGTATCGCACCTGATTGAGTTCTTGGGTTGTCTAAGTTCTGGGTCAATGCTAGGTGCCCATGGTTGTTTTTGAGTGAGTTGACTTTGCTAGATCTAGCGGCGGTTGTTCTTTGAAACGGGCCAGCCCTTTCTACGGGCTTTAGCCATTGGCGCTTAAGTGGGCTAACTGCTTAGCCAAAACGGATTTTTTTTGTATAGCTAACCGAATGTTAGGAGTGATCTATGTCTCCTGAATCACAAGAGTTTTTAGCAACTTTTGTATCAGAGTCCTACTACTACTGGGCCTCTGTGATTATGTTGCTAATTCACGTGGGCTTTTTGGCGTACGAAGGTGGTGCGGCCCGTTCTAAGAACGTTTTAGCCACCATGGTCAAAAACCTGATGACCCTGTCTTTGGTGGGTTTGACGTTCTTCTTCTTTGGCTGGTGGGTCTACAACGCCTTTCCGCTGTTTCCGCTTCAGGGCGGCGTTGTGGGGCCATGGACCGACCCCGCCGCTGAGGGCACTGTAGGCGAAGTGCTGGGCTTGGTGCAGGCCTCTTATCCCTGGTCGCCCGCGCTAGGTCCCAATATCGCCGACAACCTAACCGGTGTATTCTGGTTTGCCTTTGCGCTGTTTGCGATGACTACTGCCTCCATTCTTTCTGGGGCCGTGATCGAGCGCATCAGAGTGGGTGCCTACGCAATTTTGGCAATCGTGCTGGGCTCGTTTACCTGGGTGGTGGCTGCAGCCTGGGGCTGGAACCCCTACGGCTGGTTTTTCACCCAGATGGGCTACCACGACTTTGGCTGCTCTGCGGTACTCCACGCCGTGGCCGGTTTCTTTGCCTTAGGGGTACTGATTAACCTCGGTCCCCGCATTGGCAAGTTTGACGCCCAGGGCAATGCTAGAACGATTATGCCCCACAATCTGCCTCTCACAATGGTGGGGCTGATGCTGATTTTTGTGGGTTTCTACGCCTTTTTAGCAGCCTGCGTAATCTTCGTGCCGGGGCAAACGGGGGAGATTACTATCTACGGTACGCCGATGACCCTGGCCTCGATTGGCGTCAGCACAACTCTGGCCCTGTCTTCTGGTCTAGTGGGTGCCTACCTAGGCTCAAAGGCCGATCCGTTCTACACGATCTCGGGGGGACTAGCCGGAATTATCTCTTCTGCAGCGGCAATGGATCTCTATAGCCCCGCTATCGTGATCATTCTGGCCTTTGTCGGAGCCTATACCATGCCCTTCGTGGGTCGTGCTGTTGAGAAAGCAGGCATTGACGATGCTGTAGGTGCCTTTGCGGTACACGGCTACTGCGGCGTATTTGGCTCCTTAATGGTGGGTATTTTTGCTGCCGGCTATCCGCAGCCAGAAGGGGTGCCTTCAATTAACTTTGGCGCTCAGCTGCTGGGTGCTTTTATTTGCGCCATTATCCTAGGCTTTCTGCCTGGCTATGGCGTCAGC
>JBARUP010000612.1:0-8603 GCA_049645805.1 Nodosilinea sp. | reverse complement strand
GGGTTGCCCCTCAGAGCTACAGCGGCTAACGCGCCATCTACTTGGCCTACTACAATTAAAGCAGTACCTACTAAGACCCTAACGAGTATCCCGAGTCCATGACAGACGCCGCTGTTACCCCCGCCGAAATCTCTGCTGATATTGCCGATGCGGTGGAGCAGCGGCGCAACTTTGCCATTATTTCTCACCCCGACGCGGGTAAAACGACGCTGACCGAAAAGCTGCTGCTCTACGGGGGTGCCATTCAAGAGGCCGGGGCGGTGAAAGCCAAGCGAGCGCAGCGCAGCGCCACCTCCGACTGGATGGAGCTAGAGCAGCAGCGGGGGATTTCGATTACCTCGACGGTGCTCCAGTTTGCCTACGACGGCTACACCATCAACCTGCTCGACACCCCCGGCCACCAAGACTTTAGCGAAGACACCTACCGAACGCTTGCCGCCGCCGACAATGCGGTCATGCTTGAAGACGCGGCCAAAGGCCTAGAGCCGCAGACCCTGAAGCTGTTTGAAGTGTGCCGAATGCGGGCACTGCCCATTTTCACTTTCTTTAACAAAATGGATCGCCCGGCGCGGGAGCCGCTGGAGCTGCTGGATGAGATTGAGCAGCGTTTGGGCCTAGAAACCTACGCGGTAAACTGGCCGATCGGCATGGGCGATCGCTTCAAGGGCGTGTTCGATCGCCGTCTGCGCCAAATTCACCTGTTTGAGCGCAGCACCCACGGCAAGCGCGCCGCTAAAGACACCGTGATTGACCTAGGCGATCCGGCTATTGAGGATTTGCTAGAGCAAGACCTCTACTACCAGTTCAAAGAAGAGCTGGAGATCATCGAAGGGCTAGGGCCAGAGCTAGATCTAGACGCCGTTCACGCCGGGCAGCAGACGCCGGTATTTTTTGGCAGCGCCATGACCAACTTTGGCGTGCAGCTGTTTCTAGACGCTTTCCTTGACTACGCTCTCAAGCCCTCGCCCCGCAGCAGCACCCTGGGCGAAATTTCCCCTACCAAAGAAGACTTTACGGGGTTTGTGTTCAAGCTCCAGGCCAACATGGACCCCAAGCACCGCGATCGCATCGCCTTTGTGCGAGTGTGCTCGGGCAGGTTTGAGAAAGACATGGTGGTCAGCCACGCTCGCAGCGGCAAGTCGGTGCGGCTGTCGCACCCGCAAAAGCTGTTTGGCCAAGGCCGCGAATCGCTTGAAGAGGCCTACCCTGGCGACGTAATTGGCCTGAATAATCCGGGCGTGTTTGCCATTGGCGACACCATTTACCAGGGCAAACGGCTGGAGTACGACGGCATTCCCTGCTTTTCGCCCGAGATTTTTGCCTACCTCAAGAACCCCAACCCGTCTAAGTACAAGCAGTTCCAAAAAGGGGTGTCTGAGCTGCGCGAAGAGGGGGCGGTGCAGATCATGTTCTCCGCCGATGAGTCAAAGCGCGACCCGATTTTGGCCGCCGTGGGTCAGCTTCAGCTGGAGGTAGTGCAGTACCGCATGCAGAGCGAGTACGGCGTTGAAACCCGCATTGAGGCATTACCTTACTCCGTTGCCCGCTGGGTAGATGGCGGCTGGGACGCCCTCGAAAAAGCGGGACGGCTGTTCAACACCGTCACGGTTAAAGACAGCTGGGGTCGCCCGGTGCTGCTGTTTCGCAACGAGTGGAACTGCCAGCAAATCGAGTCGGATCACCCCGAGCTTAAGCTCAGCACCGTTGCCCCGGTAGTCTCTGGCAAAGAACCGGAATCGTTCTAGAAAGAGAAGTCTAGAAACCCGATTTCTGCTGAGATAACTAGCTTTTGATTCATACCTGTATCCAGCAATACCTGAATCTAGAGCAGCGCCGTCACGTCTTCACCACAGTCATCGGCCAGGTACGAAAGGGCGCGGAACCGCAAACCCACTAGCTGCTCGTACAGAGGATTCACTTTACACATAGGTGGAATGTGCATCAGCTTTTTTTTAAACAGCACCACGTCGCGCTCAAAGGGGCACTGCGACGGAATCAGCTTACACACAAACCGAGCCAGACGCGGATCGTGTACCTCTAGCTGGTCAAGCCACTCGCGGGCGGGTTTAAGGGGGTCGAGCTTGCTGCCGCCGTTGGCCGGAGGATTTCTAGGGGTAGCACCGCTGTCAGACTTAGGCCTGTAAAGAGTCGATCGCACTGACGCGAGCGATGTTCCCTTGAGGTTCAACGCCTCACATAGAGCCTGAAGCTGGGTGTCTTCTTCTACCGAGTACACGCCATCAGCCAAAGCTACCATAACCGCCATGCGCAGAAAGTTCTCGGCCATAGATGGGTCATCTCCCAGCACCTCAGCCACCTCAGCAGGCGTAACGGCCTCAAAGTGCTCGAAGTCTAGCTCCGGAGCCAGTTCTTCTTTAGTAATGGCGTTGATCAGCGCTTTCTCTTCTTCGTCAAAGCTGCCGTCAGCCCAGGCAAGAGTGAGCAGCCCACGGAGCCAGACCTTGATCTGCTCCTGGGTGTAGGGATCGGCGACTACGGGCATAGAGTCTCCTCGACGGTAATCAGGATACAGGCCCAGCGGCCCAGACAAAATAGACAGAGCTAGAGCCCAAAGAAACAGGATGAAGCTCCTCGATTTTAACGCCGTCAGCCTAAGCTTGCCTTGGCCAGAGAAAAAGCTGGCTAACGCGAAGGGCAAACGGGCGGGTGGAGCTGCATCGGCCTGGCCCGGAGCTAGCTGCCCTAGCCTAAACTAGCTAGCTACTTGCAATAGGCATTGAGGATAGCTAATTCTCGACCTCCTCTGCTCATATTGACTATATCGATTGAAAGACTGAGATCATATATGCATTTCTAATGATTGGGTTTTGAGATTGACATTTTACAAATTTTATTTTTCAAGCAATTATTGAGATATATCAACGCAAGTCTCGTCGAGGATAGATATACGTCATGGTTTTGCTGGCTAGCTCCCCTCAGGTAGCTTCTCCGGCTAAACGGCTGCCTTGGATCGGCGAACTACTTCCTACTTCACTTTTTTATCCCTTCACCCTTTTACTCCCCCATGCAAAAGAATATCCCCGATTCCTCCCGCTGGCTTAACGGGCTCAACGGCAACTACGTGGTTCGCCTGCTTGAGCTGATTCAAGACCTGATCGTCATTTCTCTGTGCGTTGGGCTGTTTGGCTGCATGGTGATGCAGCTGCGGGAAATGTTTCTCTCGCTGCTACCGCCGCTTAACTTTCCCGAGGTAACTGCCGATATTCTGTTTCTGCTGATCTTAGTAGAGCTGTTTCGGCTGCTGATCATCTACCTCAAAGAGCATCGGGTATCCATCGGGGTAGCGGTGGAAGTGTCTATTGTCTCGGTGCTGCGCGAAGTTATCGTGCGAGGCGTGCTCGAAACTCCCTGGACTCAGGTGCTGGCTAGCTGCTCGTTTTTGATCGTGCTGGGCGGCCTGCTGGTCGTGCGCGCCTGGATTCCTCCTACTTTTGACGGCATTGATCCAGAACAAGAGGTTTCACGGCGGCACCGCATTCGTTTTGCCCAAGATATTGCCGACCTGGATAAAGCTGCGTCAGCCCCCAACTAGCCCGTAAAGCAGTCGGGGTATTCGACGGTATTCTGCTCAGGCTGAAGTCCTGTTTGGTCTGAACTTTCTCCTAAACTACCTCTTCTCCATGACCTCAACAATCTCTTCATCTTCGATCAAAGATGGCAACTGCTCCCTTGGCTTTGAGCCCCTGCGGGTACAGTTTAGCCCTGATCAAATAGCCCTAGAAGCCTGCACCGCTGCGGCCAACCAGTTTGTTCAACAGCTGCGCAAGCGCAAGCAGCAGGAAACCCGTCCAGCGATCGCAGCAGCCCAGAGCGATCGCACCACCCAGGCCATGGGCCCCATCATTGGCTCCATCTGCGTGCTCACGACTCAGAGCAATGGTATCCCACTGGGCCTGCTGACCGCCTGGGTATCTCAGACTAGCTTTAGCCCCCCTAGTCTAATGCTGGCTGTACCCCAGACGGCTGACATCAGCCACCTCTTTCCAGGCGCAGGCTTCGTGCTGAATATTCTCAAGGAAGAGAGCGCCGTGCGTCGCTACTTCAGTGCTGAGCAGGGCTCCATTACCGCCTTTGACCACCTGCCTTTTGAGCTGGCTACTAACGACTGCGCCATTCTCACCGACGGCCTAGCCTACATGGAATGCGCCGTTGTGGAGTGTTCCCCCGCAGGCGATCACGTTCTGGTCTATGCCACGGTGCAGCAGGGTAATCTGCTCGCTACCAGCGGTATCCCTGCCATCAATTACCGCAAATCAGGCCATCAGCACTAATCCAGCGCTACAGCTTTAAACCAGGTTCCCTCACCCCTAATTGACTATGAACAAGCTCCACCACACCACCCAAGAAGGCTGGGCAGTCCATATCTATGACTGCGATCGCCGTTTACTCTGCACCCTTGAGCCATCCCACGGCTGGACCTTTGTGGCTGGCCTTGCCCTCGGCCTAACGGTGGCCGTCATCGGCTACAACCTGCCCCAAACGCACACCACGGCCACGCCGCCGCCCCTCGATTCAGAGACTGTAGCACCGTTGTTGCAGGTTGACTAAGCCCAGGCTATCTGAACAGATCGACTGCTGAGCGATATTAGAAGCCGCCAGGAACGTTTTCTGCCGGATTAGGTTCGTTGTGCTGACACCACTCTGCCCACTGTCGTAGCGGCATTACGGGGTGTTGCTTGTGATTGTTTGGATTTTCAAAATCGTAAGCCTCTAGCAGATTTCTCAAGACTCTAGCAAGCTCTGGGTCAAGCTGCTTGGCTTCACTGAGAGAGGCTTGGGCAGCAGTCATGCTAGCTCGGGCAAAGGCTAGTTCCGTAAGCAGCCGCCGAGCGGTGGGGGGAGATACCTCGTGCTCTGCGATCATAAACAAGATGCGTAGGGCGCTGCCGGCGACTTTGGGGTTAGAGTTAATCATCCCAGGGGTTAGGCCGGGTTCTTCTTTATCTAAAAATGTGATGTAGGGCGATACTTCCTTAGAGGGCACCTCGCCCCACGAACCCCACACTAGCGACGCTCGCTTTTGGGCGTTGTACTCATGGCTGAAGCTAGGCAAAAAGATTTTGCGCCCGGTGCGAAAATCTCCGGCAGCTTCTTGCCGACAGAGAAATCCGACCAGTCGATCGGTTACATATTCGGTAGTTTCTTCCACGTTCATGCCTTGCAGCACGGCGCGGCGATAGAACCAGGGAGCCAGTCGCTGAAAGATTCCGTAGTCCGAATCGATGGGGAATTCGGTCATGTCGTCTGGAGCTAGCTCAACTAGGTAGTTAGGATCGGCAGAGTTGAGCTGGGTGTACTTGTTGGGGATGCGCTGAATAGTCAGCAGATCGTTACCGAAGCGATCGTCAATTTTGGTGGATACGACGTGGTCAAAATCATGCCACTCGGGAATAGGGTAAGGCACAAAATAATTGAGCAGCGGCTGGTTGTAGTCGTCTTCTCGAATCGCCTGTCTACCGCCGGGCTGCGTGATCAGGGCGTGGCGCGGCACGCGCTCTCGAGGCAGTACATCAGGCTGACACGATTTGATAAACATTACGGTACCGACATTCAGCAGCGCGACACCTAAACCGTCCCGCAACAAAGTCCAGAGATGCTGTAGCTCGCGAGGATAGGCGCTGGCTAACGGCGCGAATCTTTGAGCGTCAGCCTTCGAGCAAAGTCGCCTGCCGCTGAAGTCAGTTAAAGAGAGCGCTACCTTGAGCAGATCTTCAGCGGTATCAGCGGAGAGAGGCGAAAGGGTTCGCAGCCTGCTAGAGCCGCTCAGCAAGTTCAGTGGGGAGATAGAAAACTGCTGTTCTAGAAAAGTAATAGCGCTGCTGCGGATGTTGTCTTTTAGCTCGTGAGCAATTCGATCGATATTGGCCGGGTCACCCATGATCGGGGATGTTGTAATATCGCTAGGAACATATGAATTGACCACGGAATCTAATCTCCCTACAAATTTAGGTGAATTTTCACAGAGATTGCCCAGAACAATGAAGCTGAGAGCAATTTTTGGTGAAACCACTCAGATAAAGCTTCTAAAGTTTTTAGGCACCTTAGATCTGTTCTCTGAAGCACAGATCCAAGATGCCTAGCTAACCTGGCGATCGCCCCCGGGTATCTCTAGAGATAGCTGTTGGCCTGAGGGCTTGGCATTATCACCGCCGTCTCTGGCTACAGCTCATCGCATTGTCGATAAGGTCATCAGCAAAACTCTAAACGGGGTCCGTGCTCAGTGCTGGCTGCTGGGCGGACACGTTCAAAACCCCGAGACTTACAGCTATCGAAGGTGTAATCCAGCGCAAAGGGGAAAGCGCAATCGCTCTCAGCCCTGGGTGAACAGCAGCAGCGGATAGAGAAATCTGGCGTTGGCGTAGCCTCCCCTCTGGAGAATCGCATTTTACATTAACCAGAGATATATCGAAGATTATCAAACAAAAGAAAAACTTATGACTTAGATTTAGCATTGCTTTGCGAACTCACGCAATGCGGTGTAATTCCGAATGCGTTTCAAGATAGACTTAAGAACATAGATAACAAGACTTTTATAGAGCCTTATCTATGCCTGTCTTCTGTCCTGCCCTCTTTGGGTTCTGATTAAGGAGTAACTAAACGTGGATTTTCTGTCTGATTTCTTGATAAAGTTCGGGGGGCAGTTACAGTCCCCGACCCTCGGCTTTCTGCTTGGTGGTATAGTCGTTGCCGCCCTCGGTAGCCAGCTGGCAATTCCAGATGCGATCTACAAGTTCATCGTCTTCATGCTGCTCATCAAAGTCGGCCTGAAGGGCGGTATTGCGATCCGCGAGTCCAATCTGGCAGATATGCTGCTGCCCGCGCTGTTCGCTGCGGCAACAGGGATCCTCATCGTGTTCATCGCGCGCTACACGTTAGCCAAGCTGCCGGGTATTAGAACTACGGATGCCCTTGCGACCGGAGGCTTATTCGGTGCCGTGAGTGGCTCTACCCTCGCCGCTGGTATAACCGTAATGGAAGCGCAGGGCGTAGAATACGAGGCCTGGGCTGGCGCACTCTATCCCTTCATGGACATTCCAGCGCTCGTTACGGCGATCGTCTTGGCCAGCATTCATACCAGCAAGCAGAAGCGAGACAAGTATCTCAAAAACGAGAAGAATCTCGGCAAGGATACGATTCCCGCAGGCGGATATTCCAGCGGGCAGCCCGTTCCTGCAGGTGGGTATCCCACCATTGACCAGCGCAGCGCAGGTGGATATCCCGGTGAGTCGGACGGTGGCGCAGGTGGGTATTCCAGCGGGCCGGGCGGTGCCCCAAGCAATCGAGTCAAGATCTGGCCCATTGTGCAGGAAAGCCTCCAGGGCTCTGCCCTATCGGCACTGCTGCTCGGTCTCGCTCTAGGCCTGGTAACCCGGCCGGAAAGTGTGGTTGAAAGCTTCTACGAGCCCCTCTTCCGCGGGCTGCTCTCAATCCTGATGCTGGTTATGGGTATGGAGGCCTGGTCGAGGATCAACGAGCTGCGCAAGGTGGCCCAGTGGTATGCCCTGTATGCCGCAGTAGCGCCTCTGCTGCACGGGTTCATTGGCTTCGGCCTCGGCATGGTTGCCCACTATGCCACGGGTTTCACCCCTGGCGGCGTTGCGCTCTTGGCCATTATTGCCGCCTCCAGTTCAGACATCTCAGGGCCACCCACTTTACGGGCCGGTATTCCATCAGCCAATCCCTCCGCCTACATCGGCGCGTCTACAGCCGTCGGCACGCCAATTGCAATTGCTATAGGCATACCACTCTTCGTCGGGCTTGCCGAAGTGATGATGTAGCCCGATCTCAGGCGAGTTACGATCTGCCGGGGCTTCCCTGGCCCGGCGACTAAGTAGTTCAATGAATGCATATATAAGGAGGTAACCCTCATGGCCAAGCAAGCTAACAAGCTCGTCATCGTTACGGAAAAGATTCTGCTAAAAAAGATCGCCCAGATCATTGGTGAAGCCGGGGCGACCGGTTACACGGTGATGGAAGCTGGCGGCCAAGGCAGTCGCAATGTGCGCTCGTCGGGACAGCCCAGCGTTTCTGACATCGAGTCGAATATAAAGTTTGAGATACTCACCGAGAATCGGGATATGGCCGAGAAGATTGCCGATCATGTCGCAATTGAATTTTTCAACAATTATGCGGGCATTGCCTATATCTGCAACGCAGAGGTACTGTATGGGCACAGTTTCTGCGGGCCGGACGGCTGTTGAATTAAGCCGGCGCAGACCTTGACCTACGTCGCTGACAAAGAGCATCAGATTCAGCGTGTGGCGCGTGGCCCCGGTACCATCGCTCAAGAGCCCAGCGCTACCAGGAGATTTAGTAGGGGAATCTAGCCCGCCGCTGGCGGGCTAGATTCCCCGATGGTGCTGATGCTGAATGAACCCTTTAGGGCGCTGAAGAAAAACTGCCGAAAATCCGAAATGACCACCGCGCACGGTGCTAACGATGCGGCAGGCCGCGTTGGGCTGCGAATCAGAGATCGCGGCTAAGGGAGGGTGTCGGGGGCCTTTCTATGATTTCTGCTTCAAATACTTCAGGAACACCGCCGTTGAGAACGGTGATGACCTGGGGAGGAGTAGCATCGGGGG
>JBARUP010000611.1:0-13059 GCA_049645805.1 Nodosilinea sp. | reverse complement strand
CTGCTCGGTGACAATCTTTTTGACCTTCTCAAAAGTCTCTGCGCTCATGGTTCTCCACCGCCTCTATGTACAGATTAATCGACAACAAAAGACCTTATCATTCTGCGACCCCATCGAGACTAATATCTGACGTTAAGCCCCAGCATAAGGCCGCTCAGTTTCGAGCATTCATCCATAGTATCGGAAAAGGAACCCTACCAAAACTCCGTTGCTCGGTAGCCCACCTCTTCTAGCATAACCCTCAGCAGGGGCAGGCTAAGGCCAATTACGTTGCTATGGCAGCCCTCAATTTTATCGATTAGCAGCGCTCCTTTGCCGTCGCTAGAGAACGCTCCGGCACAGTCTAGGGGTTCTCCAGTATCGACGTAGGCGGCGATGGTGGCGTCGTCAATATTGGAGAAATAGACGCGGGTAACGGCGCTGCGTATGAGCACGCGCCCGCCGGGGGCGATCAAGACGTGGCCGGTGTGAATTTCACCCACTTGGCCCCGCATCAGTCGCCAGCGCGCTAGCGCGTCTTCTTTGTTAGCTGGCTTACCGTAGATCTGACCCTGAAACGCCAGCACCGAATCGCAGCCCAGCACTAGGGCATGGGTAAACTGCGGAGCCACCACTTCGGCCTTGCAGCGAGCAAGGGTAGCCACGTACTGGGGTGGGGTCGTAACCGCAACCTGGTCTTCGTCAAAGTTGCTGGGGTATACAAAGGGATGAATGCCCGCCCCTAACAGCAGCGCGCGACGCCCTTTAGAAGCCGAAGCCAGCACAAACTGGGGACGAGGAGATATAACCATAGTCAGAAAACCCGGTTTCTACTCGGAGTGATTTAGAAGATAGCTAGGGTAGGCCGATGGGAAAGCAAGCTAAAGAAACGAGTTCCTCAGCCTAAGACACTTTGAAGGAGGCGACCGACTGCTTCATCATGTCTTTGACCTTCTCCCAGCGATCTTCGTTGGTGGAGGCATTGAAGGTGTAGAGCTTGCCCCGCCGCACAATGGCGCTAGCCAAGTTATGGCGCTGTCCGGCGGGCAGGTCGGCTAGGTATTCAAGAATATAGTAGGTTTTGTTGTCGGCGGTGCTGATGCGCTGGGCGCTGAGCAGATCGACGGTGCTCTCATCGCCTGAGAGAGCCGTGAAGCTTTTAGAGAGTTTGTAGCCCACTTCAGTAGGGGTGCCGAGGGCGTCGAGATCTTTACCCTCGGGCACGTCACTCGTCACTACGCTGACATTTTCGGTTTCGTGAATGATGTCGTGGAACACCACGTCGGCAGCCCCAGGCACGTTGACCTCAACCCAGCCGGTCGGGTACACGAATTCATAGCCCGAGTACTGGTCGGCGTAGGCCTGCAGCCCACCCCCGCTACTTGCGCAGCTCTGGAGGCTAACAGCAAAAACAATCAAAAGCACTGTGGCCAGCCGCTTGAGCATGGGTCGTTGTCCTTGGATCACGATCGGCAATAATTATGAATTGTCTCATACGGGCTGCTCAAGCCGACTTCTGAAAAAACAGCAGATGCTGCTCGGGCAGGCTGTCGTCTGTCTTTACCCACTCTAGACCCACAGCAGCCATTTCGCGGCGCACCTGGGACACGCTCATCTTGTGCAGTCGCTTGATTAAAATCAGCGGATTTTCGGCCCGATACTCGGCTAGCACGACCCGGCCACCGGGCTTGAGGGCCGAGACTACACCCTGCATGACTTCACGAGGGTTGGCAAACTCATGGTAAGCATCGACCATGAGCGCTAAGTCGATCGAGTCGGAGGGCAAATGGGGGTCGTCGAGCTGACTCAGCACCGTTTCTACATTCTCGATGCCCTTAGCTTCTAGCTCAGCCTGAAGCAGAGCCAGCATTTCGGGCTGAATATCGACCGCCATCACTTTGCCCTGGGGCACTAAAGGAGCGATGCGGCGGGCAAAGTAGCCGGTGCCCGCACCGATATCGGCGACAACATCCGTAGGGCGAAGCTCAAGGGCCGCGATCGCCGCCTGGGGCCGTTCTTGCAGCACTCGACTGGGGCGATCGAGCCAGCCTGCGCCCTGGTGGCCCATTGTCTGCGCAATCTCTCGGCCCAGATATACCTTGCCAATGCCGTCTGAGCTGGGAGAAATGGTCTGGTAGTCAGTACTGGCTTGAAGGGCTGGAGCGCAGGCGGTGAGGCCCCAGAACACAGCGACGACCAGGCAGCGTAGGGTACGACGAAATGCAGAGGCGATCGCCCGCCCAGGATGGTGCCCCTTTTGCAAACAAGGAATGCAGTCGGTCATAGAAAATAACTTGATTACAGACAAAAATTAGCCCATTCACCCATCTACCGCCAGCTCCAGATCAGGCCTCTACCGGAGCAGGAGTGGCAGGCTCTAGCAGGGTGATCAGGGCTAGATTGACCTGGTCTTCGGTGGGCTGACTCAGTTCGGCCCGCACGCCGGGGCCAAAAAAGGACTCGATTTTAGGCTTTTTCTCTACCCAGGTTGAGAAGGGTAGCGTAGATGAGTCAAACTCCAGCACTAGAGCGTAGCTGCCGTCGATCTCCGCCTCATGGAGACCGCTGAGTTCAGGACATTCCTGACTAGAAGGACTTAGCCCCAGCTTTTGCAAAGCCACGTCTAGGTGAGCCTCTTGGCCATAGCGGTAGCGAGTAATGTCTTGGCGCACCTGATTTTGGGTGGAAGTGGCCTGCTCTTCGCGCAGCTGTAGCACCTCTGCTGAGGTAGGCTGGCTGTAGGACGCGGGCTCTAGCTCAGCTGCCCGCAGCGCCAGCCCGCCCAGCAGTACAGGAATGCCGTAGAAGAACCCAACCAGATTGAGGGTGGAGTTGTCCTGGAAGTAGGCCACAAAGCCAATCACGGTGAGCACACCACCCACCGCCAGCAGTACCAAACTCAGGTTAAATCGCCCTAACTTAATTCGCCCCAGCATACGGCCCTCAGCTCTAAACAAGATTGTATTTATCCATCATGCCGTTTTGTGGTTGAGAAGGGTAGGTATTGAGGGGCGGGGGTGTTTCGTAAAAGGCTCTCTCCCCTCATACCCCATCCCATCGTTTATGCTGTCGAAGGAAACTTTTAGACAATAGTCTTCACAGGGGGAACGCTATGGAACTGCAAATTATTCGCGATCGCATTGCCACTATTCGATCGAAGCGCACGTCGCTGATTCAGCTGCTGGAGCAGCCTGACCTGGGCACCCTACGCATCGACGTGAACCAGGCGATCGAAGAAATGGACGATCTGCTAGAAGAATTCGATCGCACCTTCCCAATGGGATGATAGGTTGAGATTTGAACTGAAATACTCCTTACCAGCCAAGTTCAGCCTGGGTGCAGCTTCTGCCCGGAATCTTTCCACAGACAGAGCTCGGTACCTGAGCCTGGCCGCTCAACCCTCCTAACTCCGCTGAATCCGCCATGGCTACCAGCTACACCGTCGAAGTTCACCATCAGGGCACGACTCAAACCTTCACTGCGCCTGAAGACCAAACCATTTTAGAGGCGGCTCATGCGATAGGGCTAGACCTGCCTACGTCCTGTGGGGCGGGGGTATGTACGACCTGTGCAGCTCTGGTGCTAGAAGGTGAGGTGGAGCAGAGCGAAGGCATGGGTGTCAGCACCGAGCTTCAGGATGAGGGGTACGCGCTGCTGTGTGTGGCCTATCCCCGCTCAGATATAAAGCTAGAAACCGAGAAAGAAGACGTGGTTTATCAAAAGCAGTTTGGTCAAGGGTAAGCCTCACCTTAGGTCTGACAGCAAGCGCTCTTTTTAGTGGGCAGATCGATGGCATTAGCCACTCACTTCATTACGCTGCATATCGGCTTGGAAGATGCTCGGAGAGATCTAGTCAGCGCGATCGAAGCGGCCCTGTCCGAGCGAGGTGAACCCCTGCGCTGGGCGATTACCCAGGTCGATACCAAGACCCAAATCGCCACAATCGAGGCGGTGGTAACAACGTACTCTCCCACATCACTTCCATGAATTCTGCTGTACCTGGTCGTCGTCCTTACACTGCGGTGCTGGTGGTGCCGACCGGTATTGGCGCGGCGGTGGGGGGCTATGCCGGGGACGCGCTGCCGGTGGCGCGAGCCGTGGCTGCGGTGGTTGACACCTTGATTACTCACCCCAACGTGATGAACGGGGCACAGCTGTACTGGCCTTTGCCTAATGCCTGCTACGTCGAAGGCTACGGGCTAGATCAGTTTGCGGCGGGGCGCTGGGGGCTGCGCCCGGTGCACAGCAACCGGATCGCACTAGTCCTTGATGCTGCTATCGAAGATGAGCTGCGCTGGCGGCACCTGCAGGCGGCAGATGCGGCGCGGGCCACCCTGGGATTAGACCTAACCGACTATGGTGTAACCGATGCCCCCCTGGCTGTAGAGCTACGTAGCGCCGATTCGGGGGCAGCCTGGGGCACTATTGGGCGACCCGACAGTCTGCTGCGGGCCGCAGAGCAGGCGATCGCGGCCGGGGCTGAAGCGATTGCGGTCGTCGCTCGCTTTCCCGAAGACACCAACGCTGACGTGCTGCAAGACTACCGCCAGGGGCAGGGGGTAGATCCGCTGGCGGGGGCTGAGGCGGTGATTAGCCACCTGGTAGTACGCACCCTAAGAGTGCCCTGTGCCCACGCCCCGGCCCTTAGCCCCCTGCCCCTTGACACCAAAGTTTCGCCTAAGTCAGCCGCCGAAGAGATTCGCTACACGATTCTCCCCTGCGTGCTGGCGGGCCTCAGTCGGGCACCGCAGTTTGTGGCTAGTACTGCTAGCGCAGCGCTGTGGGCCGATCAGGTAGATGCCATTGTCGTGCCAGCTAGCGCCTGCGGCGGCAGCGCGCTGCTGAGTTTAGGGCAGCGGGCCTTGACGATCGCCGTCGAAGCCAATACCACTGCTCTAGCCGTGAGCCCAGAAGACCTGGGCATCCCGGCGGTGCGGGTGGCCTCTTACCTGGAAGCCGTAGGGCTGCTGGCAGCCCATCGAGCCGGTGTTCATCCCCAGGCCTTGACCGCCCAAATACCTCACCTTAGAGAGCTTCGCTCTACGGCCCAGGCTCATACCTGAGGGAGATAGAAACCCTCAGCTAGCTCTTTAACATGAACGCAAAGGGGGCAACAGCTCAATTAATCGGGCAACTACGGCATCAGCCCGTTTCGTCCGAGCAATGATCCAGCTGTCCGGACAGCCGTATTATGCTCTGAAGAGTATTTGCTAATGCTACCGACATTCTTTAGCCATAGTAATGTTCGCTTGAGGAGCTAACTCGGTCTAACCTCCGTTGTTGTCACAGGAGTAGGGTATGACAAAGCGCACCGTCAACGTTTTACTAGTCGAAGATGACGAAGTAGACGTGATGAACGTTCAGCGGGCCTTCAAGCGCAGCCGCATTAATAACCCTCTGTTTGTTGCCAGCAATGGACTAGATGCGCTCTCAATGCTGCGTGGCAGTGTCTCTAAGCCGCCGTCGGTGCCCGCCTACCGCCGCCTGATCCTGCTAGACATCAACATGCCCAAAATGAACGGGCTAGAGTTTTTGCAAGAGCTGCGCCAGGACGCATCATTGAAGGCGACCCCTGTGGTAGTATTGACGACTTCTGATGCCGATCAAGATCGGCTAGAAGCGTATCGATTGAATGTGGCAGGCTACATCCTCAAGCCAGTTACCTTTGCTCCTTTTGCAGAGGTCATGGCGTCTCTTAATCAGTACTGGTCGCTGTGTGAGATTCCCTAAGCAAACCTAGTAGCAGCCGCCGTGAGCCAGGGGAACAGGGGCTAACCAGATGGGTAAAGCGCTTGATATTTTGCTGGTTGACGATGATGCTGTCGATCGTATGGCTGTTTGCAGAGCCCTGAGCCGCGCTGACCTAGCGGTACAGGTAACAGAAGCCGGTAACGCCGAGGAGGCGATCGCCTGTCTCAGCGCAGCATCCTATGACTGTGTCTTCTTAGACTACCGCCTGCCCGAACAGGACGGTCTCTCTCTCATTCGCCAGTGGCGAGCTGAGGGAGTAACCATTCCGCTAGTTGTGCTGACGGGGCAGGGCGATGAGCAAACTGCCGTTGATTTGATGAAGGCTGGGGCCAGCGACTACCTAGTCAAAACACGAGTATCACCCGACCGTCTGGCACTGCTGCTGCGCAACGCTCTCCGGGTATACGAAGCCGAGCAGGGGGAGGCCTTGGCCCTAGCCCAGCTCCAGCACACCAACATGCTGCTGACCCAGCAAAACCTGGAGCTGGAGGACCAGCGTCGCTTCATTGAAGACCAAAACTTCAAGCTAATCGAGGCCTATCGGGTCAAGTCTGAGTTTTTGGCTACTATGTCTCACGAGCTACGCACCCCGCTGAACGCCGTCTTAGGGTTCTCGCAAATTCTCGATAGTCAGTCGAAGGGGCCGCTGACCTCTCACCAAGCCGAGATGGTGAAGCGTATTTTCACCAACGGCAAAAACCTGCTGAGCCTGGTCAATGACATCCTAGATCTGTCTAAGCTAGAAGCCCAGCGGCTGACGCTAACCCCGATCGCTGTCGATCTGCACCAGCTAGTGCAGACAACCCTATCTGACCTCCAGTCGCTGGCCGACGGCAAAGCCCTGGTTCTAGAGAGCGCCTTAGACCTTAGCGAGCCAGTGGTTATCAACGACGAGCACCGGCTGCGACAGGTGCTGATTAACCTAGTCTCTAACGCTATTAAGTTTACAGATCAGGGCCGGGTGCGGGTGGAGCTTAGCGACGCTGGGACTGCTGAGCTCACTTTAGTTGTTCAAGACACCGGTATTGGCATTGCCCCAGAGCAGATACCCCACATTTTTGAAGCCTTTCGCCAGGTCGATCAGACCATTCGTCGGGAACGGTCGGGAACGGGGCTGGGACTAGCGATCGTGCACTCTTTAGTTACAGTAATGGGGGGAGAGATTACTGTTTGTAGCCAGCTAGGTCAGGGGACCACCTTTACCGTCACGCTGCCGCGCCAGGTTGCGGCTATAGTGCCGAGAGCGCTTGAAATCAAGGCCTCGTAAATCGCTAACGCTCCGATTCTCTAGCCCAGCGCTTTAACGTCCTGGTTAGCTCCGGGTTTAGTCGCCTAGAATTGATGCAGCGCTGTGGAGCTGTGGCTACCGCCTGCGCTAAAATCGCTAGCTGCGCCAGGCTCAGGTGACGATCGGGTCAAAACCGCCGTGTACCTCCATCTCAGCGATTTTGCTGGGGTTTTGGGTAGCAACGTGGGAAAATGAGAAGCGAATTTTGGAAAACTGCCTGTGAAAGCTCTTGTCGTCGGCAACGGTGGCCGTGAACATACTCTGGCTTGGTCGCTGCTGCAATCACCTCGAGTTACCGAGGTGGTTTGCGTACCTGGCAACGGGGGGACTGCCACCCTACCTCACTGTCGCAACCTGCCTCTAAACTCCGACGATTTTGAGGGCATCGCTCGCTTTGCCCTCGTCAACAACCTAGAGCTTGTGGTAGTTGGGCCTGAGCAGCCTCTGGCTGGCGGCATCATTGACTACTTGCAGAGTCAGGGGCTGAAGGCCTTTGGCCCCTGCCAGGCTGGGGCTCAGATTGAAGCGAGCAAGGCCTGGGCTAAAGCGCTGATGGTCGAGGCAGGCATTCCCACGGCTAAGGCTGAAGTCTTTACCGACGAAGCGGCAGCCCTGGCCTACCTGAAGCAGGAGGGGGCTCCCATTGTAGTGAAGGCTGATGGACTGGCGGCGGGTAAGGGTGTCACCGTCGCCCACACCCTAGAGGAGGCTACTCAGGCGGTCATAGACGCCTTTAGCGGTCGGTTTGGCGAGGCCGGTCACCAAATCGTAATTGAAGACTACATGACCGGGCAAGAGGCCTCAGTGCTGGCAATCACCGACGGGCAGACCGTGCTTCCCCTGGTGCCCGCCCAAGACCACAAGGCCATCGGCGAAGGCGATACGGGGCCAAATACCGGCGGCATGGGAGCCTACGCTCCGACTCCGGTGGTGACGCCGGAGATTCTGGCGCGGGTGCAAGCCGAGGTGCTAGAGCCCGCGATCGCGACGCTCCGCAACCGAGGCATTGACTATCGCGGCGTCCTCTACGCCGGACTGATGATCACGCCCGAGGGTGTCCCCAAGGTAGTGGAGTTCAACTGCCGTTTTGGCGATCCCGAAGCCCAGGCGGTGCTGCCCCTGCTTGAAACGCCCCTAGAAGAGGTGATGCTGGCCTGCATTACGGGTCAGCTTGATGCTTTGGAACTACATTGGAGAAGCGGAGCTGCCGCCTGCGTGGTCGTAGCTGCTGAGGGCTATCCCGGCAGCTACCCTAAGGGGATGGAAATCGCGGGGCTGGAGGAGGCCGTCGCTACCGGAGCGCTGGTTTTCCACGCGGGTACTCGCCGCAAAGGCGACAGCATTGTGGCCGATGGCGGGCGCGTGCTGGGGGTGACGGGGCTGGGGGACACCTTCGAGGTCGCGATCGCCAACGCCTACACCGCGATTGATAAACTCTGCTTTGAAGGTATGTACTACCGCCGCGACATCGGCCACCGCGTTAGGGGGAGCTGAGTCGCTCCGTTACCAGGGTCAGACTTTCCCAGCTGCCCTGAGCGCTGTACGCGCGAATCAGCCGCTGGCGCAGGGTAGGGCTGATTAACCAGCCCGCCTCTAAAAAGAACGGCTGCCCGGACTGAATTTCAGTGGGAAAGCTGGCCGAGCCGCCCCCTGGTAGAAGAAGCACGGTAACCGGCTGGCTGCCCTGACTAAACCGCAGCGTTGAGCCGTCTATCTGCCCCTGCGTCTCAACGGTAAGACGGTCAAAGTTCAGCGTCTGGGCTACTGTTCCGTCTGCTTGCTGGCGAACGGTGAGCTGGGTTGCCACTGTGCGTGGCGGCTGTAAGTCAGGAAAAACCGTTTCGGCTTCGCCCTCCCAGGTGCCCACTAGCTGGTCTACTGTTAGAGCAGGGCGCTGGTTTTTGGAGCCTTGCAGGTATTCTCGAATCAAGGTCAAGCTGCCTAGGGCAGGCTGCTTTGGAAAAATAAAAGCCAGACGCAGGCGATCGCTGCAGTGAATTAGCCCCAGCTCAGCGCCAAACTCGCTGACGGGGCTGCGCTGAATCGAGCCCTGGGAAAACGCGCCGGTTTCGCAAAACAGCACCCCTCGCCCCAGAGAGCTGTACTCCAGCACTAGTTCGCTAGTGGGCTGGCCGGGCGGCATTTTGCGAACAATCTGGCGCATGGTATTGCCCTCGGCCAGGGGGGTCAACGATACCTCCGAAGGCATATCGCCCAAGACCTGCCCCGCTGGAGAAATCTGGGTAAAGGAACCTGCCCAGACGCCCTGATTTTTGAGCAGACGCGCCCACTGGGATGACGAAGCAGAAGCCATAGCGACAGGGAAGTATCAATTACAAATTTTGTCTAGGGCAGCCCTTGCATCCTAAGCTGCCCAGCAGACCTAAATTTCAGCCCTGCAGCTGGCTGACCAGGTGGGGCAGCTCGGGCAAAATCAGCGCTTCCATAGCCAGAGCAACGGCGCTGCTAGACCCTGGCAGCGAAAATATCAGCGTTGCCTGGTAGACCCCCGCCACGGCGCGAGAGGCCAGGGCGCGGGAGCCAATCTCTTGAAAGCTGAGGTGGCGAAAGATTTCGCCAAAGCCGGGCAGAGTTTTCTCCAGCAGTGCGGCAATTGCATCGTAGGTCGTATCGCGCGGGGCAATACCCGTGCCGCCGGTAAGAATGATGCAGTCAACCCCACCCCTCTGTGCCAAGCCCTGGCACAGAGGGGCAATGCGATCGGGCTCGTCGGGCACAATACGGTAGTCGCACACCTTGTGGCCCGCCTCGGCCAGCAGGGTTTGAATGCGCTGCCCGCTGCGATCGTTTTCTACGGTGCGGGTGTCACTTACCGTCACCACCGCGCAGCAGACGGGCCGCGACAGCGTCTGGGGATGGGCCATAGTTAGAGGTGAGACTAGCTCTTAGTGAAGCCCAGGCCGTTCTTCTCGGCGTAGCGGTTCATAAACCGCATAAAGCGATCCCACTCGGCTTCGCTCTTCATGACGTAGGTAGCTTCAATGCCCGCCGGCTCGCCGTTGACGAACTTACCATTGACGTCGCGGCTGCTCATCTCGCCCTCTTCATCTACCAAGTACATGCCGGTAATCTCAACCCCTTCCTGCTGAGAGAGGGCCTGGGGATGATCGAAGTAGAAGGTAGCCGTACCGTCAGAGCCATCCTTAGCGCGGGTGAGCCGCACGTCGGGAATAACGGGTTCTGAAACGCCGCGGGAAAATTGAATCTCGGCCATGCCAAAGGTCCTAATCGAGGTGTTCTACTTATAAAAATTTATTCTCGCACGATACCGCAACCGGATCAGGCATCAGATACCTAAACCCTAGGCCACCGAACCACAGTACGCTTTTGTTTAGGTGTAGATGCTGCGCGCCACGCCTCAATCTCCCTCTTCCTCGCCCCCCCTCATTCCCCCTCACCTCTTGGCTCACCCATAGGGTCTGCCGAGAGCACCGTCAGCGACTCGGCCAGGGCCACGGCCTCCTCAGGAGATACGTCCTGGCATTCCTTCAGAGACTCAAACAGGTCGCCGATGTAGGTCGCTCCAATCAGCCGGTAGGACCCAGAGCTACCGACCAGCCAGTCGGTGAAGAGGTTGGACTGAGGAAATTCGGCTCGGAGATCGGCGTCGGTGAAAGGGCCGTAGTTGAGACTATAGTCCTGTCCGCTAAACAGCGGCGGCTGAATAGGAACGCGGCTTTCGGTGGCGGGTGGATCGCCAATACCGCTAGCGGCGAACTCAACAGCGAAGCACTGGCTGAGATCACTCCGGTAGACCACTAAATAGCCAGGGTCAGTTTCGCTCTGGTCAACCCGCATTTCAACAATTGAAAACGCTGGCGGTACCTGCCCTGGCACCACGACCTCAATGCCCAGGCTGGTCAACTGGCTGGTTTGAGCTGGAGACATTTGGGCTAAGAAGGCTCCCTCCGGGGGCGGGGGCGGGCCGCCCGCAGACGGGGCGTCAAGGGGGGCCGAATTGGCAGGGTCTTGTGCTGCCGGTCTTTGACCATCGCAGGCAGCCAGCAGCCCCGTTGCCAGCAGCGCCGCCGCCGTTATTACCGTTTTTGTTGTCATGGCTCGGTTACTTCAACTGTGTCGTGGTCATCTTGTCGTGGTCATCTTATCGTCATGCCCCTGTGTCTCCCGGCAGCGGTCGGCTAAGGGAACCTGAGTTTTGAGTCCTGCTACCAGACTTCTCAGCTGCTGAACCTATGGGATGATGGATCCCTGGTGTCCTGGAGCCTGATTCGTTGCGTAAGCTACCACCTCTACCTGTTTCAGTGAAAGTGTTCTATGGCTTGGGGGAGCTAGCGGCGGCGGTACCGGCTAGTCTGTCGGCGTTTTTTGTGCTGTATTTTTTCACCACCGTGGCGGGGCTAAGTCCGGCTCTGGCGGGGGCAGTGCTGCTGTTTGGTCGCCTGTGGGATGCCATTAATGACCCGCTAATTGGCTGGCTGAGCGATCGCACCGAGTCGCCCCTAGGCCGCCGCTATCCCTGGATGCTGGGTGGAGTAATTCCCCTGGCGGTGTCGTCGGTGCTGCTGTGGACTGTGCCGCCGTTTCCGACTCAGGCCGGGGTGTTTGCCTACTATATTGTGCTGTCGATTTTTGCCTTTGCGGCCTTTACGGCGGTGCAGCTGCCCTATACGGCCCTGTCCGCCGAGCTAGCCGACGACTACGACGAGCGCACCGACCTAATTGGCATGAAGTCGGCCTTTAGTATTGGCGGCAGCATCGTGGCGCTGCTGATGGCCCAGGTGGTATTTGCTCGGGTAGCTGACCCGGCTCGTCAGTACTTTGTTTTGGGCTCGCTGTCGGCCAGCCTGGCGATAGTGATTATTGGGGTTTGCGTAGCGGGCACCTACCGCCGCTACTGGCAGGTGCAGCGGGGACGACCGCGACTGGCGACCTCAGCTCGGCCTCCTGCGCTGCTGCCTCAGCTGCGCAGCGTGTTTAGCAATCGGGCCTTTCGGCAAATTTTGGGCCTCTACCTCTGCGGCTGGATGAGCGTGCAGGTTACTGCCGCTATGCTGCCCTACTTTGTCGGAGCCTGGATGGGGCTGCCCGCGACTCACTTTGCCCAGATGGCGCTGGCGGTACAGGGCACCGCGATCGCTATGCTCTGGGGATGGGATTGGGTAGCTAAGCGCACCGGCAAGCGCACCGTGTTTTTGATGGGGGCACCCCTGGCGGCGGTGGCCCTGGGCGGTTTAGCTACAGTGCAGCCTGGGCAGGTAGTCTGGATGTACACCCTGGGCGTGCTAGCGGGTATTGGGGTGGCGACGCTCTACATGGTGCCCTTTGCCATGCTGCCCGATGTCATCGACTTAGACGAGCTCAACACCGGCCTGCGCCGGGAGGGGCTGTACTTTAGCGCCCTGGTATTTCTGCAAAAGCTGGGGCTGGCCCTAGCTCTGTTTATCTCGGGTCAAGTTTTGAGCTGGACAGGCTATATCGCCAGCGCCGACGCGCAGCCCGCAGCGGCCCTTAACGCCATTCGCCTGCTGATTGGCCCCCTGCCTGCGCTGCTGCTGACGGTGGGGCTGTGGTTTTGCTACCGCTACCCAATCAGCCGCGATCGCCACCAGCAGATTTTGCTGGCTCTAGACGAAAAGCGCCAGCAGCGCTTTGACGCTGAAGATTCCGGCTCCGATACTTCAGCCCAGAGAGTTTAGGCGCTATCTAGAGAATGCCTAGCCGCCGGGATGGGACGACTGCTGCCCTAAACGAGGCTCGGTGCCGGTCAGCAGGCGATCGATATTACCCCGGTGGCGCAGAACAACGTAGGTAGCTCCCAGAACGCCTAGCAGGATATAGGGCAGCGGCTGTCCGGTAACCGCCATCAGCACAGCCGCCGCGATCGCCGCCGCGATCGACCCCAGCGAAACAATCCGGCTAAAGGCCAGAGTGAGGCCGAAAGCCGCCGCTGCCCCCAGAGCCACCGGCCAGGCCAGACCCAGCAGCACGCCTAGTCCTGATGCCGCCGATTTACCGCCAGTAAAGTTGATCCACACCGATTTGCTGTGTCCGATGAGGGC
>JBARUP010000610.1:0-2298 GCA_049645805.1 Nodosilinea sp. | reverse complement strand
CGAGTGGGCTAAGGGGGGCAGGGGAGAGAAAGCGGATAAAGTAAGATTGAGTAGCGACAGACATATTTAACTTCAACAAAACTGGTGTTGGGCTATGGTGCGTGGGTCTCGCTGGATTGGGCTGGTGGCGGCGATGGCTGGAGCAGTAGTCGCTCTCGACGGGGGGGGCCTGGCTCTGCTGGGAGGCGCACCGGCCCAGGCCCAGGATGGAGGTGCAATCACCCTGCGATCGGATATTCAGGAAGCCAATGCCGCTACCGGCATCATTACGGCTCGGGGTAATGTTCAAATTGACTATCCCAGCCGCAGCATTCAGGCGACCTCAGCCCAGGCCGACTACTTCAGCAATGAGCAGCGCATCGTGCTGAGCGGCGGTGTGGTAGTTATCCAGCGAGGCAATACGCTGCGGGCTGAAGTGGTTACTTACCTGATCGAAGAAGACCGCTTCGTCGCTACCCCCCGCCCCAATGACCAAGTCGAGGCTGTGTACATACTGCCTGCGGCGGAACCCAGCTCAGTTCAAGATGGTGGGGCGAGCAGTCGGCCCCCTGAGCCCCGTCCCCCGGCGGTGCTAGACGTTAGCCCAATCGAGCCGGAGCCGGAACTCTAAGGGAGCGCTGTGAGCCCAGATATGAGCAAAAATCGTGGCCTCAGCGGGGTGGAGCTCCCTTAGGCATGGAAAGAGCTTTGATACAATTCATAAAGATCAGTAGCCCCTTACCAGCCCAGACTCGTCCTTGAAAATCGTACTTGACAACGTTCAGAAGACCTACGGTAAGCGTCAGGTAGTCAACCGGGTGAGTCTGTCGGTGGCCCAGGGCGAGATCGTTGGCCTGCTGGGGCCGAATGGGGCAGGTAAAACTACGACATTCTACATGGCCACTGGCCTAGAGCGGCCTGACCAGGGCAAGGTTTGCCTCGATCAGATCGACATTACCGATCTGCCTATGCATCAGCGGGCGCGACTGGGTATCGGCTACCTGGCCCAGGAGCCGAGTATTTTCCGCAATCTGTCGGTGGCCGACAACATTTTGCTGGTGATGCAGCAGACGCGGGTGCCCTCCGATGAATACGGCGATCGCCTCCAAGACCTGCTGAAGGAATTTCGTCTAGAGAAAGTGGCCAATACCTTAGGCATTCAGGTATCGGGGGGCGAGCGACGAAGAACCGAGCTAGCCCGCTCTCTGGCCTCCGGTCCTGAAGGACCCAGGTTTTTGTTTCTAGACGAGCCCTTTGCTGGAGTAGACCCCATTGCCGTGACCGAAATTCAGCACATTGTGGCCAAACTGCGCGATCGCGACATGGGCATTCTGATCACCGACCACAACGTTCGCGAAACTCTGCGGATTATCGATCGCGCCTACATCATGAGCGACGGCCAGATTCTAGCCTCCGGCAGCGCCGACGACCTCTCCAGCAATCCCCTAGTGCGCGAGCACTACCTAGGCCAAGACTTCACCATCTAGTCCTTCATCTCCCGCGCTCCCTCACCTACTTCTTTTCCAATGACCACCGCTCCCGCCTCCTACGCTCCACCCCGACCTATCGTTCCCCGGCTGACGGTGATGGATCGCTACATCGCTAGGGAGCTAACGATGCCCTTTCTCTTCGGTGTCGGGGCTTTCTCCTCCATTGGTATCTCAATCGGAGCGCTGTTTGAGCTGATTCGGCGAATCACTGAATCGGGGTTGGCTATTACGCTGGCTGGGCAGATTTTTGTGCTCAAGCTGCCTGAGTTCATTGTGCTGGCCTTTCCGATGTCGACGCTGCTGGCCACAATGATGACCTACAGCCGCTTCTCTAGCGACAGCGAGCTGATTGCCCTGCGGGGGGTAGGGGTGAGCATTCGCCGCATTATTGCCCCGGCGGTGGTGCTCAGCCTGCTGGTCACGGGGCTCACCTTTGTATTCAACGAGCTGATTACCCCTGCCGCTAACTACCGAGCCGCTATCACCCTAGAGCAGGCCCTGAAGTCTGAGCGCCCCCCGTTTCAGGAGCGCAACATCTTCTATCAGGAGTTTCAGCCAGCTAGAGACAACGCCGAGGCGCAGGAGCTGAAGCGCCAGTTCTACGCCCGCCGCTTTGACGGCACTACCATGCACGGACTGACGATTATTGACTTTTCCCAGGGAGGGCTGAACCAGGTAGTCAGCGCTGAGTCAGCCAACTGGGATGTGGAAAGCAACGCCTGGACCTTCTACAACGGCACTATCTACGTCGTGGCTCCCGACGGCTCCTTCCGCAATATCATCACCTTCGAAACCCAGGAGCTACAGCTGCCCCGCACGCCCCTAGACC
>JBARUP010000609.1:0-11998 GCA_049645805.1 Nodosilinea sp. | reverse complement strand
CTGGTGCGATCGCTCCTCGTCAACCGTAGTAGAGTCATTAGGACATAGCTGCCTAGCCGACTTCTCACTTTTGTATCATGCGCTACAGTTTGATGCTAGGAAAAGCCTAAATTCTTGATCGGCAGCTGTATAGATTCTCGCAGTCTTAGCCCGCTGCCGTAGAAGGTTTGGGCAATTACCCGTACTAACGTTTAGGCTGAATTTTTCTATCTATTTATTGAGGGCGATAATTTCGAGGTTGTTTTCTGGACATCTAAGTCAGCTTACATTAAGCAGATCTTTAAATGAATAATAATTATGAGTTTCAGCGCATAGCGTTTTATGAGATGTCATTATTGTAGCCAGAAAACGTCTTGAATTCTAGCTATTTTAGTCGATGCCGTTACCCATTTTCTCGATCACGACCCTGGCTTTGTGCAAAGGGTTTTAGACTTAGAAAATGTGTAATTGTAGCGATTTATGTTATCAGGGCAGCTCCTTTTACGGACTATTGACTCATGACCAACAAGTTTCGCACACCTGGCTATCATCCACTCCGAAAGCTAAAGGTAATCTTATCAGGCCTTCATGTTGCAGTAGCAACTGACTTCAGCGTTGCTTATAAAGTAGTTTTATCGGTGCCTATTTTAAGCGGTGCTTTCTTTTTAAGACAATGGATAGATGCTAGCTTGATATTGTTAGCGATGGGGCTAATGCTGATTTCAGAATTGTTTAATAGCGCGATTGAAGTCTTGTGCGATTTTGTGGAACCTCATCAAAACGATCGTATCCGCGTCACTAAAGATATCGCAGCAGCAGCGACCGGTATCAGTATCCTGGTGTGGGCAGCGATTCTAATTGTTGAAAGCATCCGTCTTTTTCAGCTACAGTAAGAGAGTAGCTTAAAGGTTTAATCTACTATTCGATAGAGGTAGTTAGGCTCTAGCAGAGAGAGACATAAATTGTTTTCCACAAACTTAAGTTTTCATTTACTAACGTCTAACGCATCATGTTAGTAGGCTTATAAAAGCTGCTGGAAATTGTCAAAATTATCTGCCGCTGCTGAACTTTGTTGTTAGGTTGCTTTGCTTTTGGCTAAGGCATACAGTGAGGTTGCTGACTAGAAGTAAATGCTTAATTTGATACAGAAGCATTCAGAAGAGCATCGCTGTGATTTCTATTTGCATATAGAAAAATGTATAGGGCATGCTGCAATGGAGACTTTGTCTTGTTCTAAATGGGGGTCACATAGCCGCCAGCTAGCAAGTCGTTATGGACTGTGGGCTAAAGCTGATCGAGACAGCGATCGCAGCGATCCAGCATTTATAGCTAAGTCGTTTACACTTTTTGCGGCAGACAGCAGATCGATTCAATCAGCCTGTAAGCTAGAGAATGCAACCGATTTGCCTCGTCTGACTCCTATGAACCGCTCCTTTCGCGTCGTCACCGCTCCACTGCTCGCCTCTGCCCTGGTTGCTGGCGGCCTGCCGCTGCCCATTGGCAAAGCCCAGGCTCAGGAGTCGGTAGCCCAGCTGCCCCGCACCCCCGACCAGGTCGTCGAGTGCGAAGTGCTGATTGTCGGCGGCGGGCTAGCGGGCACCGCCACCGCCTACGAGAGCCTGCTGATGGGCCACACCGTGTGCATGACCGAGCTAACCGACTGGGTGGGTGGGCAAATCTCTTCTCAGGGCACCACGGCGCTAGATGAGTCGAAAGAGCAGCGCAACCAGCTCTTTTATTCGCGGGGGTACAAAGAACTGCGCGATCGCGTCGAGCGCAAGTACGGCAGGCTCAACCCCGGCAGCTGCTGGGTCAGTGCCACCTGCTTTATGCCCGCTGACGCCAACGCTATTTTGATGGAGATGCTGGCTGAGGCCCAGCGCGAGGGCGGTGGCGAGCTAAAGTGGTTCCCCAACACGGTAGTCAAAGACCTCAGCCTCAACGCCGAGGGCACCCACATTGATGAAGTTGTGGCCATCCGCCACAGCCCTGCTCCCGATACCGAACCACTAAATACAGACTTTCTCTCTGAGATCATCGAAGACGCCTACACCTACGACGACTCGGCCCGGCTGACCAAGGACGTGATTCAGTTTGTGCCAGCAGGCATTGAGATCGAAGGAGTTGATGCAACCACCAGCCCGGTGGAGTGGTTTGTCGTCGAGGCCACCGAAACCGGCGAGCTAATTGCCCTAGCCGATGTGCCCTACCAGGTAGGCCTCGATCCCAGATCGCCCCTCAACCCTTCCTCGCCCGTGCTAGAGCGCGACCCCTACTGCACCCAGGGGTTTACCTACACCTTTGCGATGGAGCGCACCGCCGAGCCGCAGACCTACGACATCCCCGAGTTCTATGGCACCTACGCCCCCTACTACAGCTGGGAAAAGGAGCGCGACTCGCTCAAAACTGCCGAAGACCACTTCGACTTTGTCTTTACCTACCGGCGGCTGTGGAACGCCTCGCCCCAAACCGAGGGCAGAATTTTTGGCGTGCCGCGCCCCGGCGTGGGCGATATTTCGATGCAGAACTGGACCTGGGGCAACGACTACCGTCCCGGCACCGAGTTTGACAACCTGATTTTGACTGAAGACCAGCTAGAGGCCAGCGGTCAGCTAGAGCCGGGCGGCTGGCTGGGGGGCTTGCGCACCGACACCCTGCGCAAGGGCGAAGAAAATGCGATCGGCTTTTTCTACTGGCTTACCACCGGCACTACCGACTCACAGATCGCCGACTCGTGGAAAGAGCCTGACCCCTATAACCGCTACCTGATGGGGCCAGACTCGCCTATGAACACCGCCCACGGGCTGTCGAAGTATCCCTATATCCGCGAGGCAAGGCGCATTATTGGGCGGCCCGCCTACGGCTATGACCAGGGTTTCATGATTAGCGAAGTCGACTTTTCGTGGAATGACTTTACTTCAGCGTTTTACCGGGAAAACCTGGATGAGGGCACCTACACCTCGCTACGGCGATTCTTGGCAGGACTGGGCACGGTGGATACGTTTATGCCCGATGCCGACCCCAACGATTTTCCGATTCGGACGCGATCGCGTCTCTACCCCGACACCGTAGGCATTGCCCAGTACGCCATCGACTTTCACCCCTGCATGCGCGACTATCCCGCCGAAGCCCCCGGCAACATTGAGCGGCCCGGCGTGCGTCAGGCCCACGGCCAGGCCTACCCAGCCCAGATTCCGCTGCGGGCGATGATTCCCCAGCAGATCGATAACATGCTGGTCGCCAGCAAGAGCATTGCCGCCAGCTACAGCGCCGCCGCCGCCTACCGGGTACATTCCTTTGAGTGGTCAGTGGGCGCTGCCGCTGCCCACACCATTGACTTTTCGCTGCGCAACAGCGTGCTGCCCTATGAGCTAGTGGATAACCTGCCCAGCTACGAGCCCCTGCTCGATCAGCTGCGGAGCGAGCTTCAGGGCAGCGGCAACCCGGTGCAGTTTCCCAATACCTCGATCTTTAATGAAGACTGGGGCAACTGGCGGCCCTGGTAGGGTTAGCCGGTCTACACCAAATTCAGCGAGCAAAGAGCGTATGGCGGGGCCATGCGCTCTTTTTACAAACTGACGGCAACCCGCCTGAGAACAATCGTGAACACCGATCCTGCTTAGGGGGCGGCACTTTCTACAATGCAGACATACACAAATTTTATAGAACGATTAGAGCCGGGAGACACCGCCCATGCAACCTACCCAAAATTTATTTACTGAAAAAGCCTGGGATGCCATTGTGCGATCGCAGGATATTGCTAAACAGTCGCAGCAGCAGCAGATTGAGAGCGACCACCTGCTGCTGGCGCTAATGGACCAAGACGGCCTGGCCAGCAGTATTTTTGCCAAGCTCGGCGTTAATGGCCAGCAGCTGCGCGATCGCACCGAAGCCTTTATTAGCAGTCAGCCCAAAGTATCGGGCAGCGGCTCGTCGGTGTATCTGGGCAAATCGCTTGATACTCTGCTCGATCGCGCCGACAAATACAAAAAAGACTACGGCGACGAATACGTTTCGATTGAACACATCATCTTGGCCTACCCAAGCGATACCCGCTTTGGCAAAGCCCTGTTTCAAGATCTAGGCCTGAGTGAAGCCAAGCTCAAGCAAACCGTCCAAGACATTCGAGGCACCCAGAAAGTGACCGACCAAAACCCCGAAGGCAAATACCAGTCCCTAGAGAAATACGGGCGCGACCTTACCGATGCCGCCCGCCGAGGCAAGCTCGACCCGGTGATTGGCCGCGACGACGAAATTCGCCGCACCATTCAGATTCTCTCTCGTCGCACTAAAAACAACCCGGTGCTGATTGGCGAACCGGGGGTGGGCAAAACTGCGATCGCCGAAGGGCTGGCCCAGCGCATTGTTAGCGGCGATGTACCCCAGTCGCTCAAAGACCGGCAGCTAATCGCCCTCGATCTAGGAGCGTTGATTGCCGGAGCCAAGTACCGAGGCGAGTTTGAGGAACGCCTCAAAGCCGTGCTTAAAGAAGTCACCGACTCCGAAGGGCAAATTGTTCTCTTCATTGACGAAATTCACACCGTCGTGGGGGCCGGGGCCACCCAGGGGGCAATGGACGCAGGCAACCTGCTCAAGCCCATGCTGGCCCGAGGCGAGCTGCGCTGCATTGGGGCTACCACCCTCGACGAGTACCGCAAATACATCGAGAAAGATGCCGCCCTAGAGCGCCGCTTTCAGCAGGTCTACGTCGATCAGCCCACGGTAGAAGACACCATCTCAATTCTGCGCGGGCTGAAAGAGCGCTATGAGGTACACCACGGGGTAAAAATCTCCGATAGCTCACTAGTGGCTGCCGCAACGCTATCGACTCGGTACATCAGCGATCGCTTTCTGCCTGACAAAGCTATCGATCTAGTTGACGAAGCCGCCGCCAAACTCAAGATGGAGATCACCTCCAAACCCGAAGAACTAGACGAGGTAGACCGCAAGATCCTCCAGCTTGAAATGGAGCGTCTGTCGCTTAAAAAAGAGAGTGACGCCGCCTCAGTGGAGCGCCTAGAGAGAATTGAGCGCGAGCTAGCCGACCTCAAGGAGCAGCAGAGCGCCCTCAACGCCCAGTGGCAGTCCGAGAAAGACATCATCGACGACATCCAGACTGTTAAAGAAGACATCGACCGGGTCAACATCGAGATTCAGCAGGCCGAGCGCGACTATGACCTCAATCGGGCCGCCGAACTCAAGTACGGCACGCTCACCGAGTTTCAGCGTAAGCTCGAAGCCGCCGAAACCCAGCTTGCCGAAACCCAGACCACCGGCAAAACCCTGCTGCGCGAGGAAGTAACCGAGGAAGACATCGCCGAGATCATCTCCAAGTGGACAGGCATTCCGGTGAGCAAGCTGGTGCAGTCTGAGATGGCGAAGCTGCTGCTGCTCGAAGACGAGCTGCACGAGCGGGTAATTGGTCAAGAAGAAGCGGTAACGGCGGTGGCCGACGCAATTCAGCGATCGCGGGCCGGGCTCGCCGACCCCAACCGCCCCACCGCCAGCTTCATTTTTCTTGGCCCCACCGGAGTGGGTAAAACCGAGCTAGCCAAGGCTCTAGCCGCCTACCTGTTTGACACCGAAGAAGCCCTGGTGCGCATCGACATGTCGGAATACATGGAGAAGCACACCGTCTCTCGCCTAATTGGTGCCCCTCCCGGCTACGTCGGCTATGACGAGGGCGGTCAGCTCACCGAGGCCATTCGCCGTCGCCCCTTTGCGGTAATTCTCTTCGACGAAATCGAGAAAGCCCACCCCGACGTGTTCAACGTCATGCTGCAAATTCTCGACGACGGCCGCGTTACCGATGCCCAGGGTCACACGGTGGACTTCAAGAACGCCATCATCATCATGACCAGCAACATCGGCTCTCAGTTCATTCTCGATGTCGCCGGGGATGACAGCCAGTACGAAGAGATGAAGTCTCGCGTTATGGAGGCCCTGCGGGGCAGCTTCCGGCCTGAGTTTCTCAACCGGGTAGACGAGATGATCATCTTCCACGGGCTGCTGAAGTCACAGCTGCGAGAGATCGTGGGGCTGCAAGTGGCCCGGCTCGAAGAACGTCTAGCCGATCGCAAAATGGCCGTTAAGCTCAGCGAACCAGCCCTCGACTTTTTGGCCGAGGTGGGCTACGACCCCGTCTACGGCGCTCGCCCCCTCAAGCGGGCAATCCAGCGCGAGCTTGAAACTCAGATCGCCAAGTCCATTCTGCGGGGCGAGTTTGGTGAAGGCGACACCATCTACGTCGATGTCGAAAACGAGCGACTTTCGTTCAAGCGCCTGCCCGCCGAACTGCTGACCGTATAGCACCGCCGCCACACTTCACTACACTACCCCTGGGAGAAGAAAGGGTTTTCTTTTCTCCCAGGGGTAGTTTTCGGTATGTAAATTTGTGTGTGAACTTTCAGAGTGAACTGCTGAAATTTTGGCGACTACGGTTGCGAGGATTGATTCAAGTTTGGCAGTATGTCCGGATAGCCCAAATGGGCAAATTTACGAGGTAAGGTTGTAGTCAGCCACCTAGCATTATCCGCAAGTCAACGGTATTCCTATGGGCATACTAATGCTAGCGCCTGGTATTGGTTCATTACGCTGTTAGACACCCCTGCCCCTTTCCCCTAGCTGTGGTGAGGGCGTGGCTATCGCAGCTATAACCGATGGGGGAGCACATCTACGGCGGCCCGGAGTCTCCGGAGCTCGCCAGTTTATCTACAAAATGGGGTTGGTTATGAAAATCGCTCACGACGTTCCACGACACAGCTACATGAATGTTATGGAACTCCTTGTTGCCGAAGAGGTAGAAAGGCAGATTAAGACCATGCACCCTCGCATGCTGAAGTATCTCAAGCAGGTAGAGGTCGAAACCTACGCGCTCAACCGCCTGCCGTCGCTCTACGCCTCTAGCGAGAAAGGATGGCAGCACCAGTACGAAAAGGCTAAGCGCGAGTTGCACAGCCAGATTAAAAGCTCCGTGCGGCAGGCTTTCGCGGCTGTGCAGGTAGACCCAATTCGGGCCTCTGAGCCCCTGCGTGGGCAGGACAACGAAGCCGCCAACCTGGCCCTCAACGCGCTACGAGAAATCCTTAAGCAGCCTGACCTCAGCTGGGATGGAGCCATCACTCGCCTGCGGACCGTGCTAACTCGCCGGAGCGAGCAGCCAGCGCCTAAAGGTGACCCCGCCGATGCGTCCCACCGCACCCGCTACCGAGGCGGCCCCGCTGAGATGACCAGCGCTGAACGAGCCGAAGAGGGCCACGCCCATCGCTGGCAACCCGGCACCTACGGCTCTGACGTATCGTGGCAAAAAAACCACAGCTCCTCTCCTGGGGGTGGCTTTGACTGGAACGATGCCCGCTACTCAAAGTAGATATAGGCGGTTAAGACACAGCCTGTCTTAGGTCGTCTAGGCTGGGCTATTTGGACAGCAGATAGCCCAGCCCAGCTTTAGCCAACAGTGCTGGCGGTATGCCAAGTTTGATCACGCCCTGGCGCAGGCTAGCGGCGGTAGCCGGATCGGTTTTCTCGTAAATAGCGATCGCCCGCTGAAAGGCGTCTAGCGCCTCGGGCAGCTGACCCAGCTTGAACAGGGCAACGCCCAAATTTTGGTGCGCGGCGGCGTGAACAGGATCAAGGGCGATGGCGCTGCGATAGGCCGCGATCGCCTCGTCGAGGTAGCCTCTGGCCCGATGGGCAGTGCCCAGGTTGTAGTGGGCGATGGCCAAGGTGGGGTCGACCGCGATCGCCTGCTGAAACAGGTCAATGGCGGATTCGAAGTCTCCCTGTGCTTTTTTGAGACTGCCGAAGTTAATCAACGCGCCCAGCTTTAGCTTGGGGGGCACCGGCTGCTCTAGGGCGGCCCGATAGTCGCTGGCGGCCTGCTCTGGGTGCTTGGCCAGGGCCAGGGCGCGGTGGTAGTGCAGCTCATAGTGGGTCAGCTCGTCTAGGGTGTCGGCCCGGTCTAGGGCGCGGTCAAGCAGGGGCAGCGCCGCCTCGGACTGGTCGGCCTCAACGTAGAGAGCAGCGAGTTTGTTCAGCAGGTACCCGTCGTCGGGGTGATCGCTCAGGTAAGCCGCCATGATGGTGCGGGCGCGATCGAACTTGCCCCGCTCTGCGACCACTACTGGGTCGTAGCCGGTGTGGTGCAGAGCCACCTCCGCTAGACTAACTACCTGCCAGCGAGGCGCTTGCTCCTGCAGGGCGGCTACGCTGTCGTCTACGGTTTCGTGGTAAGGGCGATGAAAGGTAACTTCAGGCAGACGGCGAAAGAATCGGGTGATTAGCGTATAGGGAGCCTGAGGCGCTTTTAGTTCGAGGCGCAGCAGGTTCACGGCCAGCAGGTCCTCAGCCGCGATATCTCCCAGCGGCTGGCCCTGATCTAAAGCCTGAAGCACCTGGGCGGTGGCGGGCAGCAGCACCTCGTCAGCGTCGAGCACCAGCACCCAGTCGCCCGTGGCGTGGCTGAGGGAAGCGTTGCGGGCGGCGGCAAAATCGTTGGCCCAGTCGAAGCTGTGCACCCTAGCGCCGTGGGCCTGGGCGATCGCCACCGTATCATCGGCTGAGCCAGTGTCGACCACAATGATTTCACCCGCGATGCCCTGCGCGCTAGCCAGGGTAAGCGCCAGGGTAGCGGACTCGTCTTTAGCGATCATGCATAGGCTAATCACTAGCCCGCTCCCAGCGACTGCTGAGCCCGCACAATCGCCTGACGCACCTGCTCAAAGCCGGTGCCGCCGTAGCTGTTGCGGGCCGACACCACCTGCTGGGGGGCGATCGCCGCGTAGATGTCGGCCTCAAAGGCGGGGTGAATAGCCTGCCACTCAGCTAGGGTAAGCTCTCGCAGCAGCTTGCCCGCCGCCAGCGAGGTCTTCACCACCTGTCCCACCAGGTTGTAGGCTTCGCGGAAGGGTATGCCCCTAGCGGCCAGGTAGTCGGCGACGTCAGTGGCGTTGGAGTAGTCTTCATCAACAGCCTGACGCAGGCGCGGCACCCGAAAGGTGACCCCCTCCGCCAGCAGAATAGTCATCGCTTCGACACAGCCCTGGACAGTCCGTACCGTGTCAAAAAGGGCTTCCTTGTCTTCCTGCAGGTCTTTGTTATAGGCCAGGGGCAGCCCCTTCATCATCACTAGCAGCCCCTGCAGGTGGCCAAACACGCGGCCCGTTTTACCCCGCACTAGCTCAGGTACGTCGGGGTTCTTCTTCTGAGGCATGATGCTAGAGCCGGTAGAGCAGCTGTCGTTGAGGGTGATAAAGCTGAACTCCTCAGAGGCCCAAAGGATCATTTCTTCTGAGAGCCGCGACAGGTGCACCATAATTAGACTGGCGGCGCAGGCAAACTCAATCGCAAAGTCGCGATCGCTTACCCCGTCTAGGCTATTGCCATAGACCCGCTCGAATCCCAGCAGCTCGGCAGAATAGTGGCGATCGATGGGGAAAGTGGTGCCCGCCAGCGCCCCGCTACCCAGGGGCAGAATATTGACTCGCTTTTGCAGGTCGCAGAGCCGCTCCCAGTCGCGCTGGGCCATGTCGAAGTAGGCCAGCAGATGGTGGGCCAAACTCAGGGGCTGCGCCCGCTGCAGGTGAGTATAGCCAGGTATCAGGGTTTCGACGTGGACTTTGGCCAACCCCAGCAGCGTCTTCTGGTACTGGCGCAGCTGCCCCTGGATTGTCTTAATCTGAGCGCGCAGGTAGAGGCGCACGTCGGTGCCCACCTGGTCGTTGCGAGAGCGGGCGGTGTGCAGCTTTTTGCCCACATCACCGATTAGCTCAGTCAGCCGCCGCTCAACGGCAAAGTGCACGTCCTCAGTTTCGACACCGGGGGTAAAGCCGCCCTGGCGGTACTCCTGGCGAATGGTTTCGAGCCCGGTGACAATCTGCTCCCCTTCTTCGGGGCTAATAATGCCGGTCTTGACCAGCATTTTGGCGTGGGCTTCTGAGCCGGTAAGGTCGTACTCAATCAGCTCGATATCGAAGCCGATGCTGGCGTTAAAAATAGCGATCGCCGGATGCAGCGCCGTTTCGAAGCGCTGGCTCCAGGCTTGGGTGGGGGATGGTTCCATTGACGGTCAGTCGGGGTTAGTAGGCAGTCAGGTTGCGGATCATGTAGCCAAGCACAATGCCAAACAGCAGCGCCCAAATCTGGCCCGACGCGACAAAGTTTTGCCAGACACTGACCATATCGCCGAGAATGTCTTGGTCAAACTGCTGGGCCAGCACTGGCGACACCCTCTGGGTTTCCCACCCAGTTCCGGCACCAATAGCAATACTAGTCACGTCAGCTCCGGCAAAATAGTCTCTGGAACTATCCCCGACGCTGAGACTAATGGGACGTAGGATTGTGTCTATAGAAAGGGGCTGAGCAGCACTCTGAAAAAGATAGCCGTGAGGCTGGGGCATAACGTCCATGGCACCGTGACGACCTGAACATGGTTAACACCCAACAGACTATCACCATACCGCTGCGACCGAGCCTCTGGAACCCCAAAACGGTCAGCACTCTAGGAATTTTGGTCGCCCTGGGGTTAGCGGCCTACCAGGCGGGCCTAGGTCGGCCTGGAGCCGAGCTAATTAACTGGGCCGGAGGGCCACAGCTGCGCGAGTTTTTGGCGGCCAGCCTGCACCCAGACCTCAGCCCTGTTTTTGTGGTGCTGATGGGCCGTGCCGCCTTGGTAACGCTGGCCTACGCGGTGCTGGGTACCGCGCTCAGCATCGGGCTGGGGCTGGGAGGCGGGCTACTCTCTTCGGCAGTGTGGTGGCAAACCCTGTTGCCCAGACGCCAAAAACTGCGGCGCAGTCTTTGGCTAGGAGCGCGGGGGCTGCTGGCCTTTCCCCGCGCCATTCACGAGCTGATCTGGGGGCTGCTGCTGCTGCAGGTACTGGGGCTTGACCCGCTGGTGGGAGTGCTAGCGATCGCGATTCCCTTTGGAGCGATCGTCGCTAAGGTATTCTCAGAAATTCTGGATGAAACGCCAGCCGAACCGCTGCGTGCGTTGCTCAACGCTGGAGCGCCGCCGCTAGGTGCTTTGCTCTACGGACTGCTGCCCCAGGCGCTGCCCAATCTGCTCTCCTACACCTTTTATCGCTTTGAGTGCTCGCTGCGGGCCTCGACGGTCCTGGGGATCATCGGGGCTGGCGGCCTCGGCTACGAGATTTTTTTGAGTCTGCAATCCCTCCGCTACGAGCAGCTGTGGACCGGCTTCTACGCGCTGATCGTGCTCAGCGGCGCAGTCGATACCTGGAGCGCTACGGTGCGGCGACGCATGGGCTTTACCAGCCGCCTGGACATCAACCGCAAACCGGGTGCTCGTCAGGCTGGCCCAGCCCCCCGTCAAGACAGCTTTTTGCGCCTGTCGTGGATCGGGGCCGGGCTGGCGATTCCTTTCAGCTGGTGGTTTCTGCGCCTAGACGCCAGTGTGCTGTGGGCATCGCGCACCCGACGCTTGGTGGAAGACGTAGCCACCGCAGGCTGGCCTGCGCTACCCACGTGGGCTGAGCTTGTCAAACTCGCTCAGCTTTCCTGGCTTACCGTAGCTATGTCGATAGTAGCGATCGCCCTAGCGGGCCTCGGCGGTATTCTCTTTTCGCTACCCGCGGCCCAAAATTTTCTGCTGCCAGGAGGGCTGCTGCGGCCCCTAGGTCAGCGCGGAGAGCTTCCCTGGGTTGAGTACGGAATTTTAGGACTCAGCCGCCTGGCCCTGCTTGTTAGCCGCGCAATCCCCGCTCCGATTTGGGCGCTGGTGCTGCTCTTTGTGCTGTTTCCGGGCGTACTGCCCGGTGCTTTAGCCCTAGCCCTGCACAACTTCGGCATTCTGGGGCGGCTGATGGCTGAGGTCAACGAAAACCTGGACGATCGGCCCGTTCGCGCCCTCACCGCACTGGGGGCTGGGCCAGCCCAGGTAGTAGCCTACGGCGTTCTGCCCCAAAACCTGGGCCGCTTTCTGGCCTATATTCTCTATCGCTGGGAGGTCTGTCTCCGTGAAACGGTGATCGTGGGCCTAGTTGGAGCTGGAGGACTGGGC